>JAQUTA010000038.1 GCA_028709965.1 Lutispora sp. | reverse complement strand
ATCATTAGAATATAGTCTAGCAAGCAATGACCCAAAGAAGAAGAAAACCACGGCCATAAAAGTAGAAATCATAGACCCTATCCTTCGCGTTTCCCTTGCATACTCTTCTGCCTTTTCAGGCTTTTTGGCTCCTAATGATCTGCCTACCAAAGATGAAGCTGCTATTCCAAAAGCCTGCCCAGGCTGAAAGGAAAGCCCTAATATATTCAAAGCTATTTGATGAGCTGCATAAATAACAGTCCCAAGCCCGGCAACTATCTTGGTAAACGCAAGTATTCCTGTTCTTAAAACCAATTGCTCCAAAGATGCAGGTACACCTACTTTTATCAGATTGTACGTAATATTTCTGTCAAATTTAAAGGGCTTCTTTATGTTGAATTTGATAATGCTCTTGCCTTTTATAATGTAACTAAATGAAAGTATGCTTGCAATTACATTTGATAGGGCAGTGGATATACCTGCTCCTGTAACTCCAAGTCTTGGAAAACCTAATAAGCCATATATTAAAACTGCATTGCCAATAACATTTAAGAAGTTGCATTTTAAGTTAATTCTCATTGGTGTTTTGGTTTCACCTATTCCTCTTAATGCTGCGGATATGGACATGTTTAAGGATTGGAATATAAAACCCATCATAATGATTTTGAAATAACTTCTGCCAATTTGTAAGGCATCCGCCTGCGCTCCCATAAAAGTCATAATGGAATCTGTAAAAATTAATCCTAATATAGATATAGGAAGAATTAACATTAACATGCTCAATAACATAACATGCTTCAAAACAGTTTCCATTCTGTCATTTTTATTGGCACCAAAATATCTGGCGATCATTGCTGTTCCACCTACATTTAGAGCCTGAACAAGAGACAAGCCTATAAACAGAGGCTGGTTGGTTATGCCTACAGCAGCTACGGAAGCAGCTGCTATAGCATTGTCGCTTATTCTTCCAAGCATCATCATGTCTATCATTCCAAATAAGGATCCCAAAAGAAGCTCAACCAGTACCGGCCATGCAATCCTTAAAACATCGGCTCTTATAGGGTCTTTTATATCCAAAAATAATTTTTGTTCTGTTTCTTTGTTTTTTGTGTCATCCATTATAGCTGCTCCTCTTTATATGCTAATCTTCATACATAAATTATTATAACATAAGATAGGGTACTAAAAATACCAAACCATAGAGGTTTGGTATTTTATATTCATATGGTGTTCCCGACCGGAATCGAACCGATGGCCTACTGCTTAGGAGGCAGTCGCTCTATCCTACTGAGCTACGGAAACATATTGGCACTGTGAGTGCATTCATCGTACCTTGTTATTATAATAAACTTTTTAAAATTTATCAATGCCAATATCATGGAAAATTAATTTAATCATTTTTTAAACTTCAAATAATTATCAAACAAAGCTGCTGCTTCAGCTCGAATCAGCACTTGATCCGGTCTGAAGGTGCCGTCAGAATAACCTTGCATAAGCTTCTTCTCCGTAATCTGATCTATATAGCCCACAGCCCAATCTGGTATTTTGCTCTTATCGGAAAATGCTGCTTTTACATTTTTATCAGCTGCTGCAAAACCTAATGCCCTAGATACCATGACCGCTGCTTCGGCTCTTGTTATGGTGTCATTAGGCTTCATATATACTGCCTTGCCTATACCCTTTCCATTTATCCATCCCTTTTTATTGCAGTATTTCATATATGGTCTTGCCCATGGCAGTATATCTGCATCATCTGTAAAGTGAGAAAGATCGCTGTTTGTATCAGTTTCTATATAACCTCCACTCAAAGAAAGCATCTTTGCAAATTCTGCTCTAGAAACCGCTCTTTCCGGTTCAAACCTATATTCTCCTACTGCTGATCTTATTCCATTTACAATGCCTCTGTCAATGAGCCTATAGACTGCATCCTTTGCCCAATGACCTACCATATCCGTCATGATGATCATTTCGCTGTTTTCCATAACCGCATACTTACTGAAATGAGGAACTCTTACGGTAACAGAGCCGCTGGCTTCATCAACAACTCCTCCAACCAACTCCCAAGTCTCATCTTTTTCATTGTACACATATATTGCTATGTGTTTTAAATCCTTTACCTTATTTTTATCAAAATAAATGGTCAGCTCAACTGGTGAATTGAATTCATATCCTTCCAGCACTTTGATGTCATATATATTGCTTAGGAAATCCTTTTTGCCGCTTCCCTCTCTATATTCCAGCAAATCCTCTATTTCCTGCACCTCGATATATCCGTTTGATATCTCATTGCCGGTAAATTTAAGCTTAATAAGCCCCGGTATTATTATTTCCTCATTAGCTCTAAAATCCAATATTTTCTTTAGCAAGCTTTCTTTTTTGGTATCGCTGCCAACGGTGGAGTTATTAGGAATATCTTTAGAGTCGTCCTCATCTTTATCTTCATTCTTACCGCTTGATTTTGGCAGTATGTTGATGATTAGAGCATCTTCGTAAGTCATATCACTGGAAATAGCATATTGTACATTTATGACAATCTCGCCAGGATTTTTTGCTGACAGTAATCCGCCTTCTGTCATAGATGCTATCCCTTCGGTGTCATACAGCTGCCAATCTGCCTTGTCTCCCTCCAATAATATCTTCTTGCTATCCTTTGTAATGCCATAAAGCATCATCTGCACGCTATCTCCTACTCTCATCTGCACAACTTCCGGCATTATTTGCACCTTTACCACATTGCCCACTTCAGAATTAAAGACCTCTGTAGAATACTCCGTTTTGTTCCCCGCCAGGTCTACAGATGCAATGGTAATAGTTTCCCTATGCATATTGGAAAGCATATATTCCTCATTAAAGCTGCCATCCTCTTCCACTGTCAATTGAGTTCCATTAACATAAAGCCTGCAGTTTGCTGATGTCATTCCTGATACTAGTACGCTTCCCTCTTGGATGACTTCATTGCTGTTTGGGCTTTGTACCATTAAATCCGGCGCTTTGTCATCATAATAGAATTCATATAACTTCTTAGCTTTATCGCCACTATCTCCTGCAGCCTCAATTTCTATGAAATTGCTGCCTGTTTGAAGATTCAGCTGCAAACTATAATCCCTGCTCTTTGTATTGCCGACCTCTGCTCCGTTAATATAAAATACTACATCTGCCAAACTTTCTGACTGATAGCTGCAATTGATGTATTTTTCATTTGTATAATATATCTCGTTGTTATTTTCGTCTTTCTCTATATTGATATTGCCATTTTCCGCAGTGAAAGAAGCAGTAAATACAGGAGGATTAGGCATAGGCAGTTCCACCTCACCTGAGTATATAGGTTTACTGATATGCTCTATCTTAGAACCCTCTTCCCCTGTTAGCTTAACTGCATATAATGCGAAGTTGTATGTCCTTCCAGGGATCCAACCATATTCTTTTCCATCCCCATCTATTTGAGTTCCGCCGAAAGTTGTATTGGTCTTATCTCCAGACTCACTTACCATAGTTAAAACGGTGCTGTCTAACTGTCCTTTGCCATCTACTGCATATATTCGGTATTCATCTACATCGGTAGCACTACCCCACTGAGCTTTCATCATGCCGTTGCCGGTTGCCTCTACTGTAAAGGCTGTTGGAGCCTCAGGCGCTATTGCATCCACTATCTCAAAAACTTCCGAATCTATATAGTCATAGCCGGTATCATCCCTTTTTACTTCTCCTCGAACCTTGTAGCTGCCAGTTGTAACCCCTTCGGGTATTGCACATTCATAAGTTCCCGGGCTTCCAGCCAAATTCTTTCCAAGCTCTATATAGCCTGAAGCTTCACCCTCTTTCATGAGATACAATGATACTGTGCTTCCATCAGTATTGTTAAGCGTCCAATCTGTTTTGATTTTATTTTTTTCTTGCTTTGCAGTAAGTGAATTGAAAACCGCCGGTTCCTTTGCATTATAAAGTGTCATGGTTACAGGCTTATCCGATTCGATTTTCCATTCCCCGTATTTTGGTAAAACAATGGTCACGAACAAACTCTTTTCCTCCAAGCCGGACTCAGACACATCAGCAGGTACAATATGATTTTTATAGTTTTCACCTATAGTTAGGACATATGGTTTTCCTTCAGGATCTGTTACTGTTATTTTTGGCACTTCGGAAGAATTATATTTCATTTCTATTATGGCTGATTCAACGCTTTCATCGATTACTGCCTTATATGTGTAATCAGAAGCCCCCAAAGCCAGGGTCTTACCTATGTGTCCTCCATAACACACATTATAGGAATAAGGTATATCCTGCAGCTTTTCTATATTAGTGCCATAAGTTATTGCTACATCCTTTCCCTCTTCATCCTTTGCATAGACTGTATATATTCCTTTTTTCTCCATAGGACCCATAGATGCTACTTTAAAGCTTACTGACCCACCCCACTTATATTTTACACCTACTCCAACACCCAAAACCCTGACGTTGCCTTCAATCTTTTCCGTGGATAATTCGGACTTGAAGCTTCCAACCTCTTCTCCACCTACAAACCAAACGTAATCCGGTATCTGGAGTTTTCCACTCATGGAGGCTTTTATTTCCCGGCTGCTTATACTGAAATACGAATCCATTATCAATATATCCAATATATTTATATTAGATTGAATATATCCGCCGCTAAAATCAAAGTGACCTACAATATCTCCCACGTCTATGAAGTATATATAGGCATCTCCTTTTAAATCAAGCCCCGAGCAGCTTAATACCGCTTCTATATCCCTAAGTCCTAATAGTGTTTTCCCCTTTATTCTGCCGGTGTGATAAGTAAGCAAATCTACTATATCAGCCCTTGCCACTATACTGGAGCCTGTGGGCAAGATACCGTAGCGCAAAGAATCAATCATGGATTTGAGCCCATATATGCCTCCCCCAATGCTCTCAAAAGCAAGACCTGTGTTGCCTATGGGTTCGGGTATATCACCATATTCGTTTTTAAATTCAAAATAATCGGGATAAAGATTCTTATCAAATGCCATTGTTGCATCTATATCCAAAAGCCTAAGCTTTGGATTTTCTGCCTGGGTTTTAAAACCGTAGGCTCCTTTTATTGTATTAATAAAAAAGGTGATGTCGGTGGTGGTCTCAGTCAAATAATCCTTAGACTGAAACCCACCCAATTTCCAGCGAGGAAATGGTATTTTTATCTCTGTGTCAATATTTATTTTCTTATTTGTTATGCTCATATCCTTAATATCTGATTCCATAAAGCCTGCACCAGCACTGGTCAAAAATTCGAAGTATTTGTTTTCAAGCTTCAGTATTCCGTCAATCTTTGCTTCTCCATTTTTTTGAATCTTAATTTCTTTAACCAAAATGGGGAAGTATCCCACATAAAGGATGCTGGTGTCATTTGTATAACCCTCTTCATCTTGAATAATGGCTGACGCCGAGTCTATATAGAATTGACCTTTTTTCAAGGTTATCTCCATGCTCTTCCCCATAAGAGCCGACTGCATATAAAGCTCACCGTTTCCTTTTACTATATAGCTTCCTCCGCTTTTATTTACAGACAGAGTATTGTCTCCATATCCCTTATAATATATGTCGTTATTTATTCCTATGGTATCGCCATATATATCGAACTTTCCCTCAGATATATTTCTTACTTTGCCTCTGATGATGAATATTGCACTGCTTTTATCAGCTGCACTAAGCTGGGCTTCATTTTCAAAAAGCTCCGCAGTTTGTACCTTTTTGCCTCCTTCATCCTTCTCTTTTATAGCAAGTATCCCGTAGTTTCGGGATTTATACTTAGTATCTGAAGTTATGGTTATGTTTTGGCCCAAGGTATGATCCATCATATCGTTTTTATGGTTTATTACAAGTTTATATATTCCTGTTTCCAAGCCTTTGATTCTTATACGGATTTGATTGTCGTTAACAACAGTTATATCGAATTCCCCTAGATAGTGAACGTTTCCCTTTGATGTGTCAACCAAGCTCATTTCATAGCTGCTTTTATCCCTAAGCTTATCAAATCCATAGCCTAAAATCTGTATTGCATTGTCTTCATCGTCATAATAAAGGGTCCTAGGTACTAAGTCCATATACCCTATATCAAAATCATCCTTCCCAAAGCCGGGTATTATAATGAATTTTTTTATAGTTTTTAGCTCCCCACCCATACTGGAAATGCGAATCATATACTGAAGCACTTTAAGCTTCTGGGTATTTATTGCATTTACCTTCCACTGTGCCGACTGCTTATGTTTCGCAGGTATCCTATAAAAATACCGGTTGCTCTCCTCTTCCGGTGCAAGTTCCAAACCTTCCGGTAAAATCAGCTCTGCAGTTATTCCTGCTAATTCTGTTGAGCTTTCAAGACTGTTATCCAGTTCCATCATAATATCAAAGGGGTTATCCTTGTATTTGTCTCCTTCAATGCTCAGCTTGGCAGGAGCCAACACATTAAGAGCAAAGGTGCTCCCGTCAGCACTTTCATTTATGTTTCCCAATCCATAGTAAGTTTCTACTTGCATGGTTTTGCCCGGTTCTAACATCTTAGGCTCCCAATAAAGTGCCGCCGCCGAGTCTGCACTCTTGTAATCATTGAGTGAGGAGCCTATATTCCTCTCGGGATTGATTGAATAATCCCATTTCGTAGTGGACAATGAATTCCAATGGGCAATTGTCATGCTGTCCGGTTCTGTATTCCCCCAGCCTTTTATAAATCCATAGGCCACCACCTTTGGATTGTCCACAACATCGGTACATCTCCAATACAAAGGGATATCCTTTCCCGTTACTTTTTCCTCGTAGGAGACATCTTTCTTTCCATCCAGCGAAACGCTGCATCCATCGTTGCTGCCCAGCATCATATCCAGCAATATCCTTGTCCCCACCTCTTTGGCTTTGGTTCCGGTATTTGTGATGGAATAGCTTATTTTCACATTGCCCACATCGCTGCTGCTTATGTTATCCGTAAGCTCCAGGTTTTGTGTTACAGTAATATCCCCTGCTTTCCAAACAGAGTTGCTCTTCATCCCATCAATAGTGGGAGATGCTATAAAGCCTCCATCCATGAGTATTCCGCTATATGAATTGCCATATATATAGTCCTTTCCGTCGATTCTAAAGGTTGTAAAGGTTGTCTCCGGCACATCTTTTAAGAAAAGCAAAGGTGCATTATCATCCTGAGGTCTCTTAGGAGAGCCTTCTACAGTTTTGATCGAAAATCTGCCGTCATTTTTATTTACCGACAGCTCAATAATGTTGTTCTTTATAAGTAGTGTCTCCGGAGCTTCCGCTGTGATTATCTGAAAGCCAATGCTGCTGATAAAGCTCAAAACCCAAACCACAAGCATAAAAGCTGCTTTCAATCTATTTTTCATTATTGCACCTCCCTTACTCATTCGTTAAATATACATGGATTGATTTTGTCCTTCTCTCCCTGTCTTGTATATAAAATGTATACCAGTTGCTACTTTCCAATGTTACAGTTTCATTTGCTGCAATTTTATTCCCAAAAGATTTGAAATAAGCCTGAGTCTTCTTGCCCAATTCCCATTTGATTATATAACTTCCTTCATATCCAATAACACTTGCCTTAACATTACTGCCTTCTATAAGTATGCTTTCTCCTTCCGCAACAATGCCATTTAGGAGAAGTACAATCTCATTAGATCCCAGTACTTTTACAGTTCTGCTTACTTCAGCGCTATTTCCCACTTCATCCGACACTTTATATTTCAAAACATATATGCCAGGAACCTCTATATCTACATTTCCTTCTACAATAACCTTGCTCGTCACATTACCATCAATATTGTCAATTGCAGTATATCCCGGTTCAATATAAGCTTCGTTCTCAAAAATACTGATGTATGATGATCCTTTTAGGGTAATCTGCGGTTTTTCTGTATCTATATTGCTTACCTCCGCCTTTACCTCAACAATGTTTCCTGCAATATCCCTTATTTTAAATGTATATTCCCCATTGGTGTAGAATGTCCTTTTTGCTGCACCGCCATTGTTTAGCACTACAAAATCCTTATCTGCTTTTACCATAACCACCACAGGCTTATTGGTCATGGATGTATTGCTGTATTCAAGGGTTGCCATCGGCGGAGTCTTGTCTATCCAATCGACAGAAGCTATTTTTGATGATCTATTTCCTGCATTATCTTCGAATTCAAAAGTGAAGTCTCCATTTTCGGCAAAAATGTATTCCATCCTGCCGCTATTATTTATAATTCTCCCCGGCTCATTAATAGTAAGCACAGCTTTTACATTTTTGTTTGTAAGGCTGTTGGGGATATAAACAATTGTGCCTTCAGGCATTACCTTATCTATATAATTTACTATAAACTCTTTCGTTGTTTCGTTGCCGGCAGTGTCAATAATCTTAACTTGAATTTCTTTGTTTTCTTTGCAGATATAAGTTATCTTACCTTCGGTAGAAGTTATATTCTCCGGCTCCATGTTGTGTCTTACGTCTGCTATTCCTTTATTATCGCTGTAGCTCACCGTAATGATGACGTCCTTATTAGTAGCCTTTACAATGTCTGCAAGAATTTGAAGCTTGGGCGCCTCCTTATCGATAATGCTCACCTTGACCGATGCAAAGCCCCTGTTTTTCTTGCTGTCCTCATATACAAATGTAAACTCCCCATTTTGCATAAAGGTGTAGCTATCTCTTCCCCCGTTATTCACTATGGTATAGGGACCTCCTGCAGCATCCAAAGTAAGCTTTGCAGTCACATCTTTGTTTGTTATTCCCACATTGGGATCGGGTATTTCTATTTCTCCTGCATAATACTTGATAGTTCCGCTTAAAATACTTCCCGGAAAACCATCTACCTTTGCAGTGGCATTACCTTCATTCCCCGCTTTATCCGAATACTTGAAAGTGAATGAGCCGTTCTCCACAAACTCAAAGGTATCTGAGCCATTATTATTTAATATTTCAACTTCTGTTTCCTCCGGAAAGAATATCTTTGCATAGATAGAATTTGTACTAGATTCATCATAGCTAATCTCAGCTATGGGTATCGACTTATCAATATTTGACACAGTAACTGTTTTGTACCCAATATTCCCTGCCTCATCTGTGAACTCAAAGGTGAAGCTGCCATTTTTATCGAAAGTATATTCTGGCTTTCCGCCGTTGTTTGTAATGGTTACTTCCTTTCCTCTGTTGTCATAAGGGAGCAGAGTTGCTGTGACTTCCTGGTTTGTGAGCTCTATTGTACTAATATATAAATCTGCCTCCGGTGAAGTCCTATCAATATTATATACACTGCCAACAACAGTCCTTATACTGCCTTCACCCTCTTCTGAAAATACTCTTACAAATACAGGCAAATCACCGTTTTCAGAAAATCTATGTGTATAGGAATAAACCTCCTCTGCCACTGTAGGGCTTGTTATGCATGATAGGCCTGAGAAGGCTGTAAACTCTACATCAATATTATTATTTGTCAACCTTCCTGAATCGTTGTAAATTACATCCACATATTTCTCAGGGGAGGTAATTGTATATACAGAAGCAACCGCTGTTCCGGCATTCCCTGCCTTGTCTTCAAATTCAAATGTGAATGTTCCGTTTTCATTAAATATATATCTTAGACTTCCCTCATTGTTTGTCACTTTAACAGATTCATCAGTATCAAGATATGCAGTGACCGGCGCTGTATCTCCTCCGGCGTATATTATTCTGCCTACCGGGGCTTCCTTGTCTATATTTTTTACCTCGGCTTTTATACTTCCTCGGTTGCCTAAGGTATCCTCAAACAAGAATACGAATTCATCGTTTCCATCAAAAGTATGGGTAAATTCGCCGTCGCCTAAAACAGTATAGCCATTGATATCCTCCAAATGAAGTGTTGCGGTGATGGATTCATTGGTCCATATGTCTCTTAGGTGCGAATATGCAACATATGCCTTTGGAGGATCCTTATCTATATTATCTACAACAGCTTTTATACGAGTCTTGTTCCCCGCATCATCCATAAGCACAAACTCAAACTCTCCATTGCGGTTAAAAATATAAGAGCTGACACCGCCATTATTGAGCAAAGTAGCATTATAATTATCATGCATCGTCAAGTTTGCAGTTACATTTCCGGAGGTAGGTTCTTTTATATCGTAAGTGACCTCTCCAGTCGGAGCTGTTCTATCCAATATTATAGCAGCTTTATAAATCTCCGATATATTGCCTGCCTCGTCCATAAACCTGGCAAATACCTGCTGCTCTCCGTCATCGGTATCATAGAGCCTCCAGTTATATACTGCCAAGCCCTTTTCATAAGTGATATCCTTCCATTCAGTGGGCTGCACCTCTCCTATAGCTGAATCCTCAAGCATTGTTTTGTCATCCGATAATATGGTTTTAAAGGTTTTATTGGGTTCTGTTTTCAGCTCATCTATTTCCAGCTGCAATGCTGAATCTAGCTTATTTGTATATTCACCGGTAAAAGCAATGCTCCCTGAGGGTTTGGTCACGTCTATGCGGAAGGGCTCCGGGCTGCATATTACTTGGCCATTCCCTAATTCGTCCTCAAGCATTATATGCAAATACCATTCTCCATCTTCGGCAAGTTCATAGGGGTAAATAACCTCCCTTTCAGATAAAGTCTTGTCTATATCTATCCACTCTGATGGTTCACTATCCGGTGAATCTGATATCCCATATTGAAATAATGCAATATCCGTATATTCATCCCTAAGCTCTGAATATGCAAAGCCTATTTCTTTGGCAATTTTTCCATTATAATATACGAGGTTGACTTCCGGAGAGCTATTATCAAAGCAAAACTCCACAGGGTTTCCATCCAAAAATACCATTTCATCCATGGCATTTCCCACATAATCCTTTGCCTTAACATTTAGATAATATCTTCCGCTTAAACTATCGCTGCCTTTTATAACAACCCAACCTTGCGGATTCTCTATGCTGGCAGGTATTTCTTCTCCGCTTATTGCATCTACCCAGTTAATAGAGAAATTCTCGCTCCATATATCTACACCTGACATGTCATTTAGCTCAATCACAACACCGGGTAATAATATGCCGGGTAAAAAATCAGGTGAAACTTCATGCCTCTTCTTAAATACTCCCGGTTCTCCCAAATCTATAATCTTAATGGTAGGAGGATCAAAATCATACATCATTATTATTTCTGTTTCTGTCCAATTGAAGTATTCGTCATAAAATCTGGTTACCAGCTTATAATCCCCTGATTGAGTGATCTTATCAAGCACTCCTGTTATGCTTGCAGTTCCTTTTATACTATCCAATTCCAGTGCCTTCCACATGCCACTATCCTTAATGCCTCCCGTTATGTCAGGTTCAATTACTTCTTCATATCTCCAGCTGTCTTCATCCATCATCAATATAGTGTATAAAAACTTGCTCTGCAAAGCTCTGTCCTCTGCCTGATATTGTGCAGAGGCAGGATTCCCGTCTACGTCACTAATACTACCATTTACACGGGGAGCTTCATTATCAAAATTGAAGGTTTTGCTGATAATACAGCTTGTCTCGGTCTTATTAGCTGCTAATATATTTAAATAATACTCCCCTTCCAAAGGAGCATCCAAGCTTGTACCCTCTATTACGTATTTACCATCATCACGGGGCAGCAATATTTTGGGAGTTTTGTCCGTATAATGCAAAGGATAGGGATCTTTTGTCCATAGATACTTAATCTCTTCCACACCGCTTTCAATATCATTTGCGCTAAAAGAAACTGTGCGGCTTGTGGTATACCCTAAATCTTCTTCCAGGGCAAGATTCACTTCCGATCCATCCGCATGAATGCTTTTGTCCCAAGTGATAACAGGAGGAGTGGCATCTTTTTGGCAAACCTTATACACTACGGAACTTCCAGAGAAAGCTTTATTTCTTGCTTCGTCTTGGGCTTTGACAATGAGGTAAAAATCCTGATAAGGCGGGATACCGCTTCCGTTGGGTATATCAATTCTTACAGTATAAGTAGTGCTGGCTCCATCTTTTATTGGAACAATGGCATCACTTATAATTATTTCTTTTTCCGGCTCATCTAGCATTACCTCACTTGAGTTTTTATATCTCCAAAAATAAGTGAGGTTCAAAGGTGATTGCAAAACACCTTTGTCTTCCTCCTTCACAACAATATCCACGCTTGTCCTGCCGGATATATAATTCCCGTAACTGTTAGTTGGTGTAGTTATTATGGGGCAAACATTATCCAGCTTGAGATTGTACTTTCCAAGATTGAGCTCCAAATTATCTGAAACTTTATTATTTTGACCTGTATTCCCTCCCAAATCACATATCTGATGAATAAAGGGACCTGATCCATAAGTGCTGTCCACAAATTTAATAGTGCTCTCTCCTTCTTTCAATCCGTCTGAATAGGCAAGCCCAATAGCAAATCTGTGAGATGATAAGAAAGAGGAGGTATCTTCGTACCATATAGATGGATGATTTATGATACCAGTATTATAAATAAGATTTGTTTGCAATCTACTAGTAGAGCTTTCCACTTTTACAGGTTCATTATGTTTTATTTGCCCATATATTTTATCTTGTCCATTAACCCAGTTGTCCAAATACTGACCTGTACTTTGATTTATTTTTAATGGAATAATATCATTTTTATAATCTTTGATTTCCGTCACCTCTGCCCCAGTCATTGCAGGTAAAAAGTCATCATGAACACTTAGTTTAATATTGTCCAAATAGACATCAAGATCTTTCCCGCCTTGCCTATCTGCATATATGTCTATCTTTATGGCTTTAGTGCCTACAGGAAGCTGTGTGTCTTTCATGGATAATGTTTTCCATCCCTTGATACCTTTGTAAACGCCTGAGCCCCATATATTCGTCCAGCTACCGTTGCTATTTTGAGCATATAAATAGACTCTAAACCAATCAGGATTATCAGCACATCCCTGATAGTCCAATGAAAAATCTACCCTAAGCTGTCCCAATTCGCCCAATATCTTTTGATTTCCACTTAGATTAACACTTCTTTCCACCCGTGCATCTGCTACATGCCTCTTATCACCATCATTAGAAGTGTCTCTAAAATAGTAAAAGCTACCGCTCCCACCGCTGCCACTGGAAGGTCCGTCACTAAGTGAGCTAACCGAATATATTTCATCATCTATCATTTTCCAACTGGAAGCCTGGTTTCCCGTGTCATTGATCAAAATTGTAGTCGGCCCCCCAAGCACTGTTATGCCAAAAAAAACCCAACACAATATCATTATTAGTGTAAAGCCAAGAAACAGCCTACCTCTTGCACTTTTCAAGCCAATCCCCTCCTCATAGCATTCAATATTTATATCTGTATATGAATTATCTGAAAATTGAGTATAGTTATCTATATAATACATTTTACTCTTTTTTTATACAATGTACTAAAGTACAGTTGCAAAAATATTAATAAAAATACAGTCTCACAAATTCGAGACTGTATTTTATACCTTTATTTTTCCTCCACAAACCCCATACGAGCTGCATAAGCAATGACTTGGGCTCTGTTCTCAAGATGAAGTAGCTCTATGATTCTTCCCATATGGTACTTAACAGTGCGCTCAGTAAGCCCTAATGCATCTCCTGCTTCTTTATATGTTATACCTTTTGAGACCATTTCCAATATCTCTTGATGACGCTGGGTGAGCTGTACTGTATTTTCCTTCTTGGAAATATATTCCCAAGGCTTATTATCATTACCGCTGCTTCCCCTAAGTTCTATTAATAGCTTGGAGGCAATATCAGGAGATAATTGACCTTCACCCTTCTCAACATCGGTCAACATATCTACAAGCTCTCTGGCATTAGTATTTTTTAGCAGATACCCTGATGCTCCATACTTAATTGCATCAAAAATATCTTCATCCTCCTCGGATGTAGTAAGCATAACGATCTTTATTCCCGGCATTTCAGCCTTTATCAGCTTCAACGCATCTATTCCACTACATTTTGGCATCTTGATGTCCATTAAAATAATATCCGGCTTCAATGCACGAGCCTGTAGAAGAGCCTCTGCACCATCTTTTGCTGTACCGGCTACACATATTCCATAGGTCTCTAAAAGATATTGAAGCCCCTCCAAAAATAGCGGATGGTCATCTACCAGCAATAGTTTCATCTTCATTTATCCCACCTTTCCTAATAGGAAGATAGAAAGCAATGCAGCTGCCATTTCCCAAAGAAGATTCTATTTCAATTTTAGCCCCTATTGCAGCCGCCCGCTCTCGCATTATACTTAGCCCGAACTTTGAATTGGCACCATTTTCAAATAAATTTATGTCAAATCCTTTCCCATCATCTTGTATGGCAGCACATAACTCTCCTTGGGAAAGCGAAATAGATACTTTTACATTATGAGCCTCTGCATGCTTCCTTACATTGTTCAAAGCCTCTTTGATGATATTTAGCATATTGAGTCGTATAATAGGCTCCAGCTCTTCGCCTGTAAAGTCAACAGGGATGTCCACTTCCACTAGGATACCTGTTTGCTCCTCAAATATGACGATATCCTTTCCCAATGCAATTATAAAGTCCTTTTCTATAAATGCTGTGCTTCTGGCATTTCGGATATATCCCCGTATATCGTTATGGGCCTCTTGGGTAGCTTCTATAAGCTTGTCAAATTTTGTGGAAGCTATCTCTACTCCCGCATTTAAAAGTTCATGCCTAATACCTTGAGCCTGTAAATTTATAAAGCCTAAAACCTGACTCAAATTATCATGCATATCCCGAGCCATTCTTTCCCTCTCTTCTATTACAGCAAGGCTCCACTGATGCCTTAAAAACTCCTGCTGCGCCTGCTTCTTATCAGTTATCTCATATATAACTGCAAGCCTGCCTATCATAATGCCCTCTTTGTCAGTAAGGGGAGAAAACAATGCCTCGTATATTTTGGCATCTTTCATTGTGTTTATTGAAAACTCTGTATGAGCAATCCTCCTGTCCATACAAGCCTTAGCCAGCTCCGGAATTTTAAAGCAGGCTTCTTCAGCCCTTTTGGTAGAGATCTGAGAAGCAGTCATACCTAAAATTCTTTCAAAGGCAGGATTGACATCCAATACCCTGTCCTGCAAATCAAGGACTAATACCCCCGGAGCCATGGTCTCAATAACAGTTGCCCGTGCTAAAGGTATTAAATCAAACATTTTGAAACGAAAGATACCCCATGCCATAATAAGTCCCGCAGGTCCGAAAAAAATCGGCGTGATGTCAAATCTTTTTACAGGGCTGATCCCTGAAATATACAGTATATTGGGTATTATAATTAAGCTCAATCCAAAAAACAGTGCAAGAGCTTGTCTTTTGTATACCGTATTTTTATAGAACACAGCTTTGGTAATAAGTATCCACGCAATAATATTTAAAGAATGAGAGTAAGCGGCATGAATATAAAAGGCATGACCATATTTCTTCGCAATGACAGGAAATAACCCACTATAATCCATATGCATGTCATACCTTATAAGACCAAAAACACCATCAGTCCATACTAGCATTATAATAATAGTAGGTATGACAACAAGCCACCAAACCTTTTTATTCTTTACCCATTTATCATATCCGGTGAATTCCATACATAATGCAAGCAGCGTTACAGGAGAATAACAATAGGCAAAATACTCTATGTTTGCCCAAAAAAGCTTGGTGCTAAAGTCTATAGCACTTATTTCAAGAATATTGCCAAATGACCATATTGTTACTACAAGCATGCTTAGTATAAAGCTTGCCGCACCCTTTGCATTTTTTCGTCTCAACAATGCATATATTCCTAGAGATAGTGTGACAGATGAAGAAACAACCAGAAGCCATATATATGGAATATATTGAAATCGCATACCATCGCCTCTCTTGTCCAAAAAATGCCTTATATGCTAATAATAATATAATTGCTTGATAAATGAAACAAAAAATCCAAATACTTAAATTATTTGCCCTACACTATAATGTGCGACAGGTTTTTATCAGAAGAAAAGAATCAAGGGCATCCATGGCAGGATGCCCTTGATTCTCACTAAAGAAGAGGAAAATATCTGGTTTGACAAAAGCTCGGATTTGTATATGCTGAAATCCAGTCTTTATTACAGCTCTATAGACTGCCCCGGCTTCAGAACCATTACCTTAGTTTCTGTACTATTTTCGACAATTTTTTTAAATACTTCTGGATCTTGCGAAATTGCGGGAAAAGTACTATAATGCATTGGTACTACATGCTTTGGCTTTATCATCTTTACTGCTTCCAGTGCATCTTCTGGCCCCATGGTATAAAAGTCCCCTATGGGCAGTAAGGCCACATGGATATATTCTCTCCTTAAAAGCTCCATATCCTTTGTCAGCCCCGTATCTCCAGCATGATATATCTTTTTGCCCCCTATATCTACTATAAAGCCGCAAGCATGACCCCCTTCTATACCGCTTCCGTGAAAAGCCTGAAAAAACTTGACGCTTCCAAATTCAGTCATTGCCTTGCCACCAATATGTCCTGCAATAGTTTCTATTCCATTATTCTTAAACTCATCACCTATTTCGTTGGTAGTAAAAACCTTGGCTCCTGTGGCTTTTGCAATCTCCAAAGCATCGCCTTTGTGATCGCCATGATTATGAGTTACGAATATATGAGTAGGCTTCAAATCCTCTACTTTCACTGTTGCTGTGGGATTTCCCGTTATGAATGGGTCAAATAAAAGTGAGTAGCTGCCCTCTTCTACCAAGAAACAAGAATGTCCAATAAAGCTGATTTTCACGTACATCACTCTCCAATTTTATATTACAACTTATTATATTATACCATTTATTCCTATATTTTATATCCCTGTGTCGTTTACGGGACAAAAAGAACCGTCCCCGATGTCCCCCGATGTCCCGCCGATGTCCCGTATCAAAGTGAGTAAATCACTGTATATGCCATAGGCTGTTTGCTGTATCTCGGGGTTTCTCTCCACCATGCAGATTTCTGCCATTAGGTCTGTAGTTATGGAAAGCATAGAAGTAGTAGAATCAACATTGCTAAATATATCTTTGTTGTCTACAAAGGCAGGATACACTCGACCCTTAACACTATCTTCATCTCTAAATCCTTCGCAAAAGAGCTTTATTTTGCCTCCCTTAACCTTTGCTTCTTCAATATCTTTTAATGTAATATCTCCAATTCCAGTCCTATCAATAGTCATAGGAGTAGCATTCCCATCCATCAGTACATTTATGAGTGCAGCTGTCTTAGCTGCTGCATCCCAACCATCTATATCCAAAGAGGGATCTGCTTCAGCAAAGCCCAATCTTTGCGCTTCCAATAGAGCAGTTTCATAATCTGACCCTACTTCCATCTCTTCCATTATAAAATTAGTAGTAGAATTTAATATCCCCTTAAAGGACAAAACCTTGCAACCGGGCAGAGTTTTCTCCACCAGATTGAATATTGGTGCTCCGTCCATCACTGTAGTCTCATGGAGCAGCGATAATTCCTTTTTATCCGCCATAGCCTTAAGCCTTCTGTAATCCCAAGCTATGGGACCTTTATTAGCAGTTATAACATGCATATCATTTCTAAAGGCCTCTTCTATATGGCTTATTGCTGGTTGCCCATCTTTTATGGATAATGTGCTCAGCTCAATTAATACATCTGCTCCTGATTTTTTTATCATTTCAATGGCAGTGCTATCTACTCTCTGAAGGTTTTTCTGAGAAAACTTACCTTCTGCCTCTATCTCTTGTAACGCCCTCTTAATATCCACGCCTGATGGGTCAAACAAGCTGCCCTTTGACCTTGTGGATATGGCAGTAACAATCACGTTGCAATTATATGTATTTTTGATCTCTTCTTTCTTCTCCGCAAGCATTCTGCAAAATTCCTTGCCAGCATTGCCAAAACCGATTATACAAATAGCTAATTTCTTAATTTCCATGTAATATCCCCTCTTCTATCAAAACTTCTTCTAAAGCTTTTACCACATCTTCGTCATACTTTGTACCCGAAAGTGACCAAAGATCTTCCATGGCCTCTTTTGGCGTCACGGCTTTTCAAAAATATAAACCCTGTATCACCATTACCTCCGCCTATTCCAAGTCCTATTAATCCACTTTAATTTTATTAGAATTGTATGGGAAAGTATACTTTTTATATAATAAAAAAACCGCAAATCTACGCGGTATAATATTCTATGAAAAAATGGTGCGCCCGACAGGAGTCGAACCTGCGACCTAATGATTCGTAGTCATTCACTCTATCCAGCTGAGCTACGAGCGCATTTATAGAACATATATATATTATCACAAAAATTTATCAAAATCAAACTGCAAAATTTTTACACATTTATTTCTTTACCTCTATTTTTCTGCTTTTCAGCAATAAATAAGAGCCAGAAACAATTAAGAATAAAGGCACAATACTCTTTCTCAACATCCAATATATGTTTTGAGATTCAACACCAAATAAGGATATGATCAAACTGTTAGGAAGAGCATTGACAAAGCCTATAAGACCAAGGAGCAATAATCCAAGCCCCAAAAACTTTTTATTATTAAAAAATATATTATAGCTGTATACTTCCTCATCACTGATGGTGTTGCCTGCCGCTAATTGTTTCCTGATATTATAGCCGTCAAAAAAACTAAAAAACCATAAGGGCAAGCATATCACAGGGACTAATTGTTCTGTATTAAAGCTAAGCAAAAGAGAAAAAGCCCCTATAGTTGTAACCATAAGCTGTACTCCTCGCTTAAAAAGTCCCATTGACATATGGGCGGCACCTGGTATCAATGAAAAACAAAAGAATAAAAAATCCCGAATCATTTTAGTCCCCCCAACTTATTACTCTCCAACTATATTCATAGCTTCATTAATATTAGATATTCTATCTGAAATGCTGGTAACGCCACTATTTATTATTTCAAAAGGTTTTATTATGCTCTCTTGAATTTTTGCCATACTCCTTCCGATAAGCCTTATATCTAAGGATTTTTCTATTTGAGGAGACAGACTCAATGCTGCAATGATCAAGCCTGCTGCTATGAGGCTTAACCCCAGGCTTTTAATATTATTGATGGCATAAAGCCCTATAGCTTTATATCTTTCAAGGTCGATAGCTTCCATAATATTGGCTATGAGTCCATAAGGAGCTTCAACACTTCTCCCCATATTTGATAATATGGATTTTATGTCCTTCAACCTCTCATACTCTGCTTTACAGGTAGGGCAGCTGTCTAAATGCTCATTTATAAGAAAATATTCAAGGCCTTTTATCTCGCCCATTGCATAGCTGTGAATATTCTTTCTAACTCGGCTGCATAACAACTATCCCACCTCCAAAATCCGGCTTTCGGGTCAATTTTTTCTTGATGAGGTTCCTAGCTCTGAAAAGTCTGGTATCAATAGTTTTTCTCGGTACCTTCAATATATCAGAAATTTCTTGAGGGCTGAAGTCCTGAAAATAATACATAATCATTACTGTGCTATAAATCTCCGGCAATTTATTTATTTCTTGTCTTATTAAGTCTGAGTTCTCCCGCCTTAAGAGTATCTCCTCAGGATTGCTTTCATAATCAGCGACAAAATCATATATGTCCGCTTTTTCATCGTCTTGGCATAGCAATATAGAAATGGTTTTAGGTCTCTTTTTCCTTGTCCAGTCTATGCATCTATTTACCGCCACTCTATACAGATATGTAGAAAATTGGGATTTATTTTGAAAGCCGGTAAGATTATTATATATTTTGATAAATATTTCCTGGGTTAAATCTTTGGCCTCTTCATAATCCCTAGTGTAGCTATAAGCTGTTGAATATACTTTGTTTTGGTATCTATTTATAAGTTCACTAAAAAGCTCAGTTTTTCCATTTAT
>JAQUTA010000133.1 GCA_028709965.1 Lutispora sp. | reverse complement strand
GGAGAATCTTTGGATCGCGAGACTTTGTTAGCAAATGCACCGGATAAGATGTATGGATGTATAAAAGTTAGCAAAATATTAGAATAGGAAAGAGAAGAGGTGAAAACATGGATTTACATAATCTAACCCTTCATGAATTAAGGGATAAGATAAGAGCCAGAGAAATAAGTGCCAAGGATTTGCTAGATAGCATTTATACTAGAATAGAGGCTGTAGATGGACGAGTAGATGCCTACTTGACCTTGACTAAAGATAAAGCCTATGACGCTGCAGAAGCTATAGACAAGAAGCTGGCACAAGGAGAAAAATTAGGAGATCTAGCGGGAATTCCTATGGCCTTAAAGGATAACATATCTACAAATGGAATAAAAACTACCTGCGCATCAAAAATGCTGGAAAACTATATTCCTCCTTTTGATGCTCAAGTATATAAAAAGCTTAAAGAGGCAGGAGCAATTCTCATCGGGAAGACAAACTTGGATGAATTTGCCATGGGGAGCTCTACGGAGAACTCTGCATTTAAGACTACCAAGAATCCTTGGGATTTAGAGAGAGTGCCGGGAGGATCCAGTGGTGGGTCCGCAGCAGCTGTTGCAGCAGGAGAAGCTGTCTTTGCCCTAGGTTCTGATACGGGAGGGTCGATTCGGCAGCCTGCAGCATTATGCGGAATAGTGGGATTCAAGCCTACCTACGGGGCTGTATCAAGGTATGGTGTAGTGGCTTATGGTTCTTCCTTTGATCAGGTAGGACCTCTTACCAAAGATGTAGAAGATTGTGCCATAGTACTTAGTCATTTATATGGTCATGATGAGAAGGATTCCACCTCACTTGCTGTACAACATGGGGATTTCAACAAAGCTTTAAATAAAAATATTAAGGGTATGAAAATCGGTTTGCCAAAAGAATATTTTGGTGAAGGCATTAATCCGGAAGTGAAGAAAATCGTTATGGATGCTGTCAAAGAGATGGAGAAGCTTGGAGCCTATGTAGAGGAAACCAGCCTGCCTTATTCGGAATATTCTCTTCCAGTATACTATATTGCAGCATCGGCAGAAGCATCCTCTAATCTTGCCAAGTTCGATGGAATAAGATATGGCTATAGATCATCTGATTATGAAGATCTAAATGATATATATGTCAACAGCAGAAGCGAAGGCTTCGGTGAGGAAGTAAAGCTGAGAATTATGCTGGGGACCTATACCCTAAGCTCTGGTTATTATGATGCCTATTATAATAAGGCATTAAAGGTGAGAAGGCTAATCAAACAGGATTTTGAAAAAACCTTTGAAAAGTATGACATATTGATATCTCCTACATCTCCTACTACAGCTTTTAAGATAGGAGAGAGATCTGATGATCAGATGGCAATGTATATGTCTGATATATGCACAGTACCTGTAAACATCGCAGGGATACCTGCCATTTCCATACCCTGCGGCTTCTCTAATGGTTTACCTGTTGGTATGCAGATAATGGGCAAGGCATTGGGTGAGGCTACTATTATAAGAGCAGCCCATGCTTTTGAAAATAATACAAATTATTTCGGAAAAAGACCGACTCTATAAGGTGGTGAAAGTGATGAATTATGAAACAATTATAGGCTTGGAAATACATGCAGAGCTCAGCACGAAGAGCAAGGCTTTTTGCAGCTGCAAAAACGAGTTTGGAGGAGAGGTCAATACCAATTGTTGTCCTTCATGCTTAGGTTATCCCGGAGCCCTTCCTGTTATGAACAAAAAAGTTGTTGAATACGCTGTCAAGGCAGGCTTGGCTTTGAACTGTGAAATTTCGCTGTATAGCAAAACAGATAGGAAGAATTATTTTTATCCTGACTTGCCAAAAGCATATCAGGTTTCTCAATATGATATACCCTTATGCAAGGATGGAAGAGTTGAAATCCAAGTAAATGATGAGATTAAGCCCATCGGCATTACTCGTATACACATAGAGGAAGATGCAGGAAAGCTGATTCATGGCACAACCGGAGAAGATTATTCTCTTGTGGATTTCAACAGATCTGGAGTGCCATTGATTGAAATAGTATCAGAGCCTGATATGAGAAGCCCTGAGGAGGCAAGGTTATATCTGGAAAAGCTAAAGGGAATATTGGAGTATTTGGAGATTTCAGATTGCAAAATGCAGGAAGGCTCACTCAGATGTGATGCTAATATTTCCTTAAGACCCGTGGGTCAAAAAGAATTTGGCATAAAAACAGAAATTAAAAATATGAATTCAATGAAGGCTTTGCAAAAAGCTTTAGAATATGAAGTAGAGAGGCATAATAAGGTGCTATCAGAGGGCGGCACAATAGTCCAGGAAACAAGGCGTTGGGATGAAGCCAAAGGCATCACTATATCTATGAGAGCAAAAGAGCAAGCTCATGATTATAGATATTTTCCTGAGCCGGATTTGGTTCCTATAATACTAGAAGAAAAATGGATAGAAGAGATAAGAAAAACTCTACCCGAACTTCCGGATGAAAAAAAGAGGAGATTTATGGAGGAATACGGCATCCCTGATTATGATGCTTCCGTCCTTACCCTGACAAAAGAATTGTCAAGCTTTTTTGAAGCTTGCGCAAAAAACCATAAGAATCCAAAAGCAATAAGCAATTGGGTAATGGGAGAAGTCCTCAGGATAATGAAGGAAAAGGAGCTGGAGCTAAAGGATTTGAAAATAAATCCGGAGTCTTTGAGAAAGCTTGTTGACCTTGTGGATGGTGGAGTACTGAGCAACACTGGAGCTAAACAGGTTTTTGATGAAATGTTCAGATCGGGTAAAGAGCCGGAGATATTGGTAGATGAATTAGGCTTAAGACAAATTAGCGATGAGGATGTAATTGTTGAATTAGTAAAAAAAGTTCTGGATGAAAATAAAAAATCCGTAGAAGATTATAAAAATGGAAAAAGCAATGCATTGGGATTTTTAGTAGGCCAATGTATGAAAGCCTCTAAAGGCAAAGGCAATCCACAGCTTATTAATAAGATACTGAAGGATTTGATGCGCATCTAATATGAATTTTGTAAAAATTTCTAAGGTAAATTTTATTAATTGTATAGTGTGAATACGTTGATTTATCTTCCTTACATTATTCTGAATTTATTAAGTATTTAGATATATATATTTCATGACTATAAAATGTATTGATAAATTCCATGTATTCGTGTAATATAAATATTATAAAATACTAATGTCTAATTTGCTTTATATATTGTTTTATTTTGATTTGTTTGTAGTACAGCCTAAGGCTGTTTCTGCATATATTTCATTAGTTTTTAGGTGTAGAATGCGCCTAAGTAAAATAAAGGGGGATGAATTAATGAAAAGATCACTAACGTTAGTGCTAGTAATGGTGCTAATACTAAGCTTAGCACTTACAGCATGCGGACCTAAGGCTCCAGCAGAGCCAACACCAGGAGAACCTGTAGCAGAACCTAAGGTACTTAGGATGGCTCAGACAACTGAACCTCCAAACCTTGACCCACAGACTTCAACAGACACAGTATCCTTCGAAGTGCTAAATGGTATTTATGAGGGATTAGTAAGGGTTGTTAATGGAGAAGTTAAACCTGGCATAGCAGAAAACTGGGATATCTCCGAAGATGGTTTAACCTACACTTTTCATTTGAGAGATGCAAAATGGAGCGATGGCAAGCCTGTTACAGCGCATGATTTTGAATTTGCTGTAAAAAGACTTTTGGATCCTGCTTTAGCATCAGAGTATTCTTTCCAGGGCTACTATTTAGTAAACGGTGAAGAATTCAATACAGGCGCAATAACTGATGCATCACAAGTTGGTGTAAAAGCACTTGACGACAAAACTATTGAATTTAAACTTGTCGCACCTACTAAATATTTCTTAGCTCTTATGGGCTTTGGTTCTTTCATGCCAACAAGAGAAGACGTATATAATGCACATGGAACAGCTTATGCAGCAGAAGCTGACAAGGCAGTTTATAATGGACCTTTTGTATTAACAGAATGGAAGCATGAAGAAAGCTTAACACTTGAAAAAAATCCAGAATACTGGAATACAGAAGCTATAAAGCTTGATAAAGTTGAAATGCCTATAATTAAAGATTCTAAAACTGCAGTAGGAATGTACGAAGTAGGAGATTTAGATTATGTAGGCTTAAGCAAAGACTTTGTAGGCAAATACAAGGATGCAGGAGATGCTAAGTTCTATTATGATGGCGCAT
>JAQUTA010000132.1 GCA_028709965.1 Lutispora sp. | reverse complement strand
CAAAAAGCCTGAAAAGGCAGAAGAGTATGCAAGGGAAACGCGAAGGATAGGGTCTATGATTTCTACTTTTATGGCCGTGGTTTTCTTCTTCTTTGGGTCATTGCTTGCTAGACTATATTCTAATGATTCTGTTATTATTAAAAACACCTCTGCAGCATTAAAAGTGATAGCATTGGTTCAACCTTTTCAATCGTCTCAATTTATATTAGCGGGTGCCTTAAGAGGCGCGGGGGACACATTCTGGCCTTTAGTAGCCACATCTATAGGCGTTCTCTTAATAAGAGTGGTACTTGCATATGTTTTTGTCATTATAATGGGATATGGTCTGGTCGGGGCGTGGATGGCTGTGTTCGTAGACCAGCTAGTCAGATGGACCTTTATTTATATTAGGTTTAATACAGGCAAATGGAAACATGTAAAAATTAGATAAATGAAAGTATAGGGGTGAGGTATTTGACCATTGAGAATTTTTCAGTGCACACTAACAAGCCAAAGTTACGTTGGTTTGGGTTGATCCCATTAGCAATTATTCTGGTTGTGATACTGTTCAACTGTTTTTACACTGTAGATCAAACAGAATATGCAATAGCAATTACATTGGGAAAACCCAATCCGGCTACATTGGAACCAGGACTAAGGTTTAAGCTGCCATTTATACAGTCAGTAAAGACACTATCTAGAGAAACCTTCTCACTAACATTTGGTTACACAGAGACCTCTTCTGGCAAGCTGGTAGCTAATGGAGATGAAGTAACAGTTATCCCAAATGAAGCGAAGATGATAACAGGTGACGAAAATATTATAATGGTAGATTTTGAAGTTCAGTGGCGCATAACGGATCCTATAAAATTTTTATACAATAACGAGGATCCGGTTCTTACATTGCGCAATGCAGTGTCCACAGCATTAAGAGGAGTAATAGGCAGTACCAAGGTGGATGAAGCTTTAACAGATGGAAGGGCACAGATAATGAATGATGTGCGTTCTTCACTAGTTAATTTGGTGAATAGTTATGATATAGGAATTGGAATAGTAAATGTGAATTTGCAGGATGTTGATTTACCCACAGAACAGGTCAGCACAGCATTCAAGCAGGTTACATCAGCTAGAGAAGAGCGAATGACAAAAATAAATGAAGCCAATAGATATAAGAATGAAAGAGTTAATTCAGCACAGGGTAAGAAAGAAGCCTTAATTAGTAATGCAGAGCAATTACGTACAGAGAGAATAGAACGAGCCAAGGGTGATGTGGCAACATTTAGTGCCATATACTCTGAATATGTTAATAATAAAACAGTAACAAAACAGCGTTTAGTAGTGGAAACTTTGAATCAGATTTTGCCAAAGGCAAAGATATATATCATGGATGAAGGCTCCGGCACGGTGAAGTACCTACCTATAGATGTAGTAGATCCAAGCAAAGGTGGTGCATCTAAATAATGTATAAAACTATTATGATTGTATTGGTTATACTTATTCTAGTTATTGGCTTTATAAAAAAACGCCAATCTAATTCCTTTTCTGCAGTAGAAAGTGGTATAAGTGAAGCATTTTCCTTAATGAAGGGTAAGGGAAAGAAATTTGGAATATTGGTAAGCGTGGTAATACTAGCTCTTATTATTTTATCAAGCAGTACGTATATAAATGTTCCGACTAATTTCTCTATAGTACGCCAATTTGGAAAGATAGTCAGTGTGGTTGATTCCCCGGGTTTAAATTTTAAAATACCGTTTATTCAATCAGTATCTCGTCTTCCGAAATGCACACTTCTATATGATGTGCCTCCGGCAGAGATTAATACTTTAGATAAGAAACGTATACTAGTAGATTATTATGCAATATGGCAAATAACTGAACCTCAGAAGATGATAGAAACTCTGCGCACACAACAAGCAGCGGAGAATAGGTTGGGAGATATAATTTATTCCAACATAAGAACAGAATTGGGCAGATTAAACTTTGATCAGATAATTAATTTGGATACTAGCTCTCGTGACGATTTTGACGTGGTAGTTAGAAGTAAAATTAATGAAGTATTGAAGCAGAATGCTAGTGGGATAAAATTGGTGGATGTAAAGATGAAGAGGGCAGATCTGCCAGCAACCAATGAGCAGTCTGTATATACTAGAATGATCTCTGAGAGGGAGAGTAAAGCTCAGGAATATTTATCTCAAGGTGATGCTGAGGCTATGAAGATAAAGGCAGAGACAGATCGTGAGGTGGGAGAGATGCTGGCAAAGGTTGAGCGTGAAGCTAAGGAGATTGTAGCAGAAGGCGAAAAGGAAGCAGCACGCATATATAATGAGGCCTATGGTAAGGACCCAGAATTTTTTGAGCTATATCTGACTTTGGATTCATACAAGACAACTTTAAATGGAGAGCCTGTGATAATAATACCGTCAAAATCTCCATATGCTAAATATATAATGGGTTACTAGGATATAAAATATAAAGCAGTTAACACCAAACCTCTAGGGGTTTGGTATTTTTTTTGAAATATTGCTGATCTCATAGTTATGTTAATAGTACCAGGACAGCAGCATGAGCTTATTATATTAGTAGAGAGGCGGTGAACAACAGATGTATTTTGCATATCCCAATCTATACATGATCAAGGGCAAACCTCAAAATATTGAGGTGGTTTTGCTTGGTAATACACTCCATAGAGCAAATGTAAATGGCATCAACGGTACTTTTTTTGATACGCCGAGACCAACGCTGCCCCAAAGCTGTTGGGGTCTTGCTGTTAATGAAGGAAAGCCCATTGGACCAAATGCCTATTTAACCCACTGGAAAGGCACAAAACGAGGCACTGTAGCTTGGAATGGCAACAAAATGATTTGTCAAAGAATCAATCATTATAGAGAAATACCTGATATGATATGGGGTATAAGTGGTGTAATGTTACTCCCCGATTATAATCGCTGGGCTGAAAAATACTTAAGCGATGTATATAGAAGAACAAATCATACAGTTATAGGTTTTAATAGAGATGATGTATACTTAATGGTACAGAAAAATTGTACCATGACTCAGCTCATAAAAACTTGTAAGAAATTCGGGCTGGAAGGCGCAGTATCCTT
Organism: Lutispora sp.; assembly: GCA_028709965.1. Classification (GTDB taxonomy): domain Bacteria; phylum Bacillota; class Clostridia; order Lutisporales; family Lutisporaceae; genus Lutispora. The sequence continues at coordinate 1,123 of JAQUTA010000132.1, read as the reverse complement.
GGATGGAGGGGGTAGTTCCCAGCTGAGGTTCAACGGCAAGGGTCTGACTTCTTCGAGAAGAATTAATAGTGCTGTAGTGTTAAAAGGGTAGGCTGTTTTTAGCCTACCCTTTTACTTCGTTCTCGGTATCTCGGTAAATTTTCGCATCACCCATTTCCAGTAATTCCATGAAATTACTATAGGGCATTTGAGTATAAGAGCCGTTTTCATCAAAAAATTTTACCAGCTTGCAGTCAATTTTAGAGAGCCGCCATTTTGTCTTCACATCACCGAGGTTAAATATTATAGTTTCGCCGCCGCACAATTCCATATATCATACCTTCTTTGCACCTTTTATCACTGAACTAATTCTACAAAACCTTAGAATTTCCTCTTGTTTTCTATATATATTGAACGAGACTTCATTCAGAGGGGGATTCAACCCCCGCTGAATGTTAGCCGAGTCCATACTGAACTTAACCACCCTTTGAAACCCGCCGCCTATGGAGGCGGGGGTCTTAGGGCGGATTTGTTCAGTGATAAAAATTGGCTTTTCTCAATTGCATGTTGCGGAAAAAGTATATTTTTTATATAATGTTATAGTAGCGCAAGAAAATGAGAGGGATTTTCACATATATGGATATCTATGAAAATTTCATGAAAATTGCACTGGATGAGGCCAAGAAAGCAGCTGGTATTGACGAAGTTCCTGTGGGAGCAGTGATTGTTAAGAATGGCATAATAATTTCTCAAGCCTTCAATACCAGGGAATCATCCAAAGATGCCACATCTCATGCAGAGATTACTGCAATAAAAAAAGCCTGTGAAGCCTTAGAAGCTTGGCGGCTAATTGATTGTGAGATGTATGTTACTTTGGAGCCTTGTCTCATGTGCAGCGGCGCCATACTTCAATCAAGAATAGAGAAGCTTTATATTGGCACCATGGATTCTAAAGCAGGAGCAGCCGGATCTGTCATAAATGTGTTTGAGGATTATTGGTTTCATCACAAATGCGAGGTATTTACCGGCATAATGCAGGAAGAATGCAGCAGCATTTTAAAGGATTTTTTCAAAAAAAAGAGATAGCCAAAAACAATTAAATACGGAGAGGTATCGAAGTGGTCATAACGGGGCTGACTCGAAA
>JAQUTA010000037.1 GCA_028709965.1 Lutispora sp. | reverse complement strand
CCATAGCCTTCTCAAAACTTAATTCCTTATTCATGATCTAATCTCCTTCACAGATTGATGTTGCAACAGCAGATACTTTACCATCCTTCAAATAAACATTCAATATATCTCCGCTGTTAATCATTTTTACCGTATTTACAAACTCTCTAGTATTTTCTTTCGTTATATAAGCATAGCCTCTATTTAAATAGGAAGCTGGGTTTAGTATGTTAAGCTTTTCATTGCACATAAATATACTATTCTGATGCTTTTCTAGCAAGCTCTTCATTGCCTTATCTAGATCCTCTTTCATTCCTTCTAATGATTGTCTATAATTGAGGATCTTGGTCTCAGTATATCTAAAAGAACTTTTGCCAGTTAATTTGCTCAGTGCTATCTTCTTATCTCTAATATAAACCAACATAGAAGAATACAAATGACCTCGCACCTTGTTGATATAAGAAGCAAGCTGCTGTTTGTCAGGAAAAACCAATTCTGCAGCTGCTGAAGGCGTGGCAGCTCTAACATCAGCAGCAAAATCTGCGATAGTAAAATCCGTCTCATGTCCAACTGCTGAGACAACGGGAATCCCTGATTCAAATATAGCTCGGCCCACAATCTCTTCATTGAATGACCATAATTCTTCTATGGAACCTCCACCCCTACCTACTATTATAACATCTACCTTCTTAAATTCATTAAAGTAATTTATTCCTTCAACAATTTCTGCAGCTGCTTTCTCTCCTTGAACCAAAGCGGGATATAAATATATATCTATATTAGTATTTCTTCTCTTACCTATGGATACAATATCCCTAAGAGCAGCTCCAGTGGCAGATGTAACTATACCCACAGCTTTGGGCAGTATAGGAAGAGATCTTTTGCGCTTTTCATCAAAAAGTCCCTCCTTATCTAGTCTATCCTTTAGCTGTTCATAGGCTTTATATAGCTCACCGGCACCTTCAGCTATTATGCCTTCTGCATACAATTGATACTGTCCATCTCTTTCAAATACAGATAAATACCCTCTTATAACAACCTGCATGCCTTCTTCAGGAATAAATTTCAATTTGCTGAAATTGCTTTTAAACATCACACACTTAATTCTCGACTCCCTGTCTTTCAATGAAAAATATACATGCCCAGATGAATGTATTTTTAGATTTGATATTTCTCCCTTTATGTAAATATGTGATAAGAAAAGGTCTCTCTCCATCAATTGTCTTATATATATATTAACTTCAGTAACTGTAAAAATTCTAATATTCTCTAATAGTTTTTTTTGCATAGACAGTCCTCCTAAGGTATTTGCAACATGTCCAAGTTTTCAGTATAATAAAAAATATGTCTGATTCTAAATTTAAATATCTGTATTACTCATTTGTCTCTGAATTCTTCCCAATACTCCATTAATGAAGCTGCCAGATTCATCAGTTCCAAATTCCTTCCCCAGCTCAATAGCTTCATTAATTGCCACGCTATGCGGAACATCCTCCGAATACAAAAGCTCATAAATAGCCATTCTTAAAATCGTAAGGTCTACTTTAGCAATTCTGTCCATAGTCCAGGATTTAAGATTGTTTTTAATAACATCATCAATCTTTTCTATGTTCTTTAGAGTACCTCTGACCAATTCATAAAAAAATCGTTTATCCCTTTCATTCAACTCAAGAAGAGGAAATTGCTTGCCATCTTCCTCTTGAACCAAAAATATATTAGGTTCTTCGGATATCTCTCTCAATATTTCTTCTACATCATCATCATTAAAGTGAAAGCTAAATATTATTTTAAAAGCACTTTGCCTAAATAAACGTCTGCTCATAAGTCCTCCTTATTTTTTACCATATGAATTGAAGAATCTCTCAATAAATTGGATTATATCTTCTTTATTATCTATTTTCTTGCCAAAATAATAGCCTATTATTATGCATAAGGATAAAATAATCGTTTTGAAAAATCCTAGGGTCAATAAAAAAATGCCCATAAAGAAGCCAATCAATGCTCCTATTATTTTTCCCTGATGAGTAATAAAAAAAGCCATCAATTTATCTTTATCCATATTAATCTACCCTTCTCTTGTTTGAATTATTTGTTTCATCAACAAATACAACCACTTCTTTAACTCTTATTTCAGTGGTCCCTTCAATCAGCTCCTTGACATTTCTCTGAATTTCTTTTGAAACCTCAGGTATCTTAGTGCCTCCTATAAAGCCTACAGTTATTAATATTGATAGTTCACCCTCTGTATTATCCACTTGAGCTTTTGCATCTTTTATACCGTCGATATTTCTTATACTGGAAAGAGAAAGAGCTTTAATAGTGTTAAAAGATATCCTTATCTCACCCATATCTGTTTCCTTAGAAATATAATTATAAGCATTGATACCTGTTGCAGTAGTCTTGAAGATGAATCTTAAAGACAACATCAGCAATATTATTGATATAAGTGCAATACCATTGCTTTCAAAAATGAAACGATGTAAAGCCTCCCTATATTGAGTCGGTAAAAATGGCAATGGAAGAAATACGAATACAAAGGAGGAAATTGCAACAATTACGGAGAAAATAAATAGCAAAAGCCTATCTAGTATATTCATATGGATCCCCTTTCATAGAAATATTTAAACTAACCCCCTGAACTATTCAGAGGGTTAGTTTTATAAAGCTATTTTACTCTTACGGCTCCATCTTCTTCTTTAGGTTCTTTTTCGATATTTACACCCTGTATATGAATATTTACTTCAACTACATTAAGACCTGTCATCGTCTCAACAGCTTTTTTAACATTTTCTTGAACCTGCCAAGCAATATCAGGTATCCTGACACCATACTCAACTATAACATACAAATCTATAGCGGTTTCCTTATCACCGACTTCAACTTTAACCCCTTTTGAAGGGCTTTTCTTTCCTAGCATTTCAGTTATACTATCTGCTATGCCACCGCTCATCCCAATTATACCCTTTATCTCCTTAGCAGCAATCTCTGCAATTATAGCAACCACATCATCAGCGATTTTGATAGCTCCATAATCATTTATACTATTATCACTCTGCAAACTATGCACCCCCAGTTTATTGAGATTTTTTCCTAATATGTATTATAGCAGAATAATATTCTCTTTACAAATATATCTAATCTTTTAGCATAATTTTAATATTATTTGCTGCAATTTTTGTATTTGTCATTACAACATCCTGTATTTTAGCTACACTTGCAGGGGTTAACTCTTTCGCTTCCACTACTACTGTAGCACTGTCATCAGTCAAAAACACTAACGCATCTTTAAAGCCTCTAGCCAGAATTAAATTTTCTATTATCATTTCTTTTTCTGTCAATGCAACAATCTTTACAATCTCTTCTTGGGCAAGAGTTTTGAATGTCGCCTCAGCCTTTTCACTATCAATTATATTCTGCCACATATCATATTCTTTAGTTCTGTTCTTATCCCTTTCAAGTTTATATTCAGTGAAGAAAGAGGAGATCTCTTTATCGTCTTCTTTATTACTTTCTACTATGGTAACACTGCCTTCTTTGCTGTCGCTAATAACTGCTGCCGCATCATCTTCAGTTTCAAATTCGGATAAATAATTTTCATCGATATCAAATCCTACTGTTTCATATTTTGAGCTTGTAAATGCATTATATGCATACCCTATTACAAATAGCATTAAAACAAGGGAACAAATTGCTACTGTTTTTCTAGTTAGTTTGAATTTCATATATAATACCCCCTATTTATTTGTTTCAAGCACAGTTACTCTGTAAGCAGGAATATCTAGAACTGTCTGAACGGCCTCACTAATTTTAAGCTTTACTTTAGAATACTTAGCACCTTCTGCTACTACAATTACCCCCTTGATTTCCGGATTTATTTCTTTTACCACCACCGGTTGAGAGCTTCCTCCCTGTTGATTTACCATTACGGTTTTGTCATCAATACTGGATTCATTTGTTACCCTTGTGCCCCCATCAGTATCTTTTTCATCTATTACCTTATCCACTCTTGAGTTATCCTTTTGCGTTACCAATTCTTTTCCACTTTTATAGGTGATCATTACTGACACCTTGCCAGCGTCAGATATTTTGCTCAATATTGCAGAAAGCTGTTTCTCAATTCCTAATCCATAGTCATCATCTCTAATTGAGTAGCCTGTATTTGAATTTTCATTTTTATTTTCTGAAGCCTCATTTAGAGAAACCCTATTTTTATAGGTAATTTCATTGTAAAAATTAGCAACTATGATTAAAGCTACTCCCATACAGAGCAAAATAACCAAATTTGTATAAAGTTTCTTATTATTGTCTATCATTAATTTTTCTTTAAGCCATTCAAGTATTTTCATACGAAAACCCCCTAATCTCTTTCAACAGCCAACTTGACTTGTACTTTATCTTTGTTTATGCCAAGCATTTTACTCAACATATCTCTTATCTCATCTGATGATGTCTTATCATTGAAATTATATTCCTTCTCTTGCTTATAAAGTACCTTTTCCTCTTTTCCTATCTCTACTTTTTTTATTTTTTCTATATTTCCTGTTTGTTCCTCCTTGGGTATCAAAACCTGAACACTATTCAATGTTCCAAATTTGCTGTCTTGATGATCCTTATTAATGTCCAACTTGACTACTATACTGTTTTTACTAATAGATTCCTTGTAAGAAATAGCAGCAGTAATTTTATCTGTAAGATTTTTTTCATAAATCTCCAAGGCTTTTATCTTCTGATATTTGCCTAAAACCTCCTTATCATCTAAGAGGTTCTTATTATCCAATATAATGCTGGTTTCAATATAACTTTTCTCAAAATCATACTTGATATCTTTTATATGTATAAAAGGTTGTATGATTGCCAATAAAACAAAAATACCAATTATTACTCTTACATACCTCTTCATGCTTCCATCAGGCAAAACAATGTCTGTTATGATTACGAATAATATGATTATTACTATATTTATGACCCAGGGTTTCAAAAATTCAATCAAATATAATCACCTACCTCATCATAACGGTCATGTTTCCGATTCCCATAATTACTGTAATAGAGATAAAGAATAATAGGCCTACTGAAATAACACAACAAAGCATAACAAATATTGAAGTGCTTATATCATTAATACATTGAACCAGTTCATTATCTATAATAGGCTGTATCAAAGCCCCTGAAATCTTGTATATGGCAAAGATTGCGAATATTTTTATCAAGGGGAAAAGGCATATCATCAATAATATGAAAAGTCCCGCAATGCTTATACCATTCTTTATTATTAAAGAACAGCTTATTACCGTATCAAAGGCTTCAGATAAAAAATCACCTATAATAGGTATAAAATTATCCACTGCAAATTTTGCTGTTTTAGCCGCTAACCCATCTAGGGATGATGCTGCCAAACCTTGGACAGAAATAATACCTGTAAATATTGTAAGCATAATTCCTAATAAGCCTATAGCAACACCCCTAATTAAAGAAGCAAGCTTGGATATTTTGACTTTATCTGATATATTGCTAACAATTGATAAAACGGCTGAAAACATAACCATCGGTATGATTGTTGCCTTTATTATAGTGGCTATAACTGTTATAGAAGTATATATAATGGGTTGAAATAAGGAGGATGAAGTTATTCCTCCTACGGACAAAAGCAGCGTAATCAGCGTAGGGAGGAGGGATTGCATAAAATTCACCATGTTATCTATGGTGCTTATACATAATTGGCTAACCACGCTAAAGCTGCTAATAGCCAGTATAGTAATAAGCACATAACAAACACTATAGGCAAGTCTCCCCACAGACTCATTGTCAAATCCAGTATGGAGATTTTGAAGCATCGCACAAAAGACCGACAATATTATGATTTTTCCAAGAAGATCTAAGTTTTGCATCAATTCTCTCCACAAGAACAACCAAATCTTATCCATTATCCCTTTTATGCTGAAAGAATTAGAATTTGTATATGCGTTCTTTATAATATCCCTGATACTTAATTGGTTAACAATCCCCTCTGAGTCTGCTACAATATTATCTGCAAATTTTTGTAATTCATTTAAATCTATTTCATTCAATTGTTCATCTATAAGACCAGAAATTACATCTGCATGTACACTACCTAATATCAAAAATATAATAATGCATATTAAAATTATTATTCTTCTCATGTCTTATCACCTTTATGGCATTATTTTTATTATAATATCAAACAAAGCTGCATAGATTGGAACGGCAATTGCCATGATCAAAACCTTCCCCGCAAATTCAATCTTTGAAGCTATGGAACTTTCTCCTGAATCCCTGCACACTTGGGCGCCAAATTCAGTAATATAAGCAATTCCAATAATTTTTAGTATAGTAGCAAAATACAGTATATCTACATCAGCTTTAGCTGCATAACTTTTTAATACCTCTAAAACCTGGTTGAATTTACCCATCATGGATAAAAAAAGGATCAACCCTGCTACTATGCTTACTTGCATTGCAAGCTCAGGCCTATATTCCTTTAGAACCATAATCAAAATTGCAGAAATTATGCCCAAAGCCACAATTTGCATGATATCCATAGCATCACCTACAACTGGAACATAGTTCTTACAGTATCAAAAAGGCGGCTGATAAGGCTTATCACCATCATTAAAACCACTACAATGCCTGTTAAAGTAGTCATCATTGCCATTTCCTCTCTTCCTGAGCGAATAAGAACATTATTTAATACGGCAATAACAATTCCTATAGCGGCTATTTTGAAAATTAAATTTACATCCATCTGTAAACCTCCATTAAACCAATATGATTAATATAGCTGCACCTAATAAAAATCCCATGCTTTTATACATCTTCTCATTATTTCTCCTCTCCTCTTCCGCCATTTTTTCATGATGCTCTAATTGAGCATATACGAGCTTAAAATGTTTTTTCTGATCTTCAGTATCCGACTTTCCAATCACTCTCCCAAAGCTTCTCAAGAGCTCTTTATCTATTGTGTTAATGTATGAATCCGACAATTTCTCTATCATAGCTTGATTCCAGGCCTCTTCCATACTGAAAAATCTCCTTTCCAATAAGCTGTCTGATACGGCCTTAAAAAAACCTCTCCAAGGATTATCGCATTTAGAGCTCACATTATTGCAAGCATAAGGAATAGGGGTGGAACCATATACAATTTCTGTTTCAAGCATCTGAAGGGAAAATCTGAGCTTTCTGATTTCTTTATGCCTAAGACTGTATTTACTACTCATGAGCATTCCAAGTAAACTACTTGAAAGTATAACTAGTAAAGCGCCAATTGCTTTTATCATCAAACTGCCTCCCCCATACTAAGTATTCAAGTATAACGCTCTTCCCTCCCTGTCATATATTTTTTCTATAGTGCCAACTCCTTTGCTCTTCCCCAGAATTATTATTCTTTCGAAAAAATCTCCATGTATTTTTTGAAGTTCAATTTTCTTATGTAAATCTTCGATGTCACTGCCATGCATAGTGGCAATGATTTTCACTCCTGCACTTGCTCCTTCCATAAGAGCATCTGCATCTTCCTTCCTACCAATTTCATCTGTAGCAATTATATCCGGTGACATAGATCTAATCATCATTATTATGCCAAGAGATTTGGGACAAGCATCAAGGACATCTGTCCTTATACCAACCTCATTTCTAGGTCCTCCCAAAAAACATGCTGCAATTTCTGATCTCTCATCTACCAATCCAATCTTAAAACCAACAATATTTCTTGCTTCCAATCCATTGCTCAGCTGCCTTATAATATCCCTAAGCAAAGTGGTTTTGCCACATTGAGGAGGCGATATAATCAAGGTGTTAAAAACACTTGATTGAGAAGTTATGATATATGGAATTACTTTGTCTGCGGCTCCTAGAACTTCCTTAGCAATCCTATAATTAATAAAGGAAATGTCTTTGATAGTCTTAACATTTCCATTTTCTATAACTGCTCTACCGGAAATTCCGACTCTGTGACCACCTGGAATTGTAATGTAACCATTTTTCAATTCTTCTCCGAAAGAATACACGGAAAAGCCTTGAATTATTTCTGATGCTTTTTTTATATCTTCAATAGTAGTAAAATAAGCCTTTTTTTCATCCTTAGTCAAGTCCCCCTTTTCAGTAATGAAAGAATCCCAACCGCTGCCTGATATAATCAGTGGTTTGTTTAATCTCAATCTTATCTCCTCTGCATGTGCCATGTGCTCACCTGCATTTATTTTCATCAGCCATTGTATTTTGGGAGGTAAGAAATTATAAACTTCCTCCATTGGTTTTTTTTCTCGCAAGTTTGTCCTCTCCTCAGATTATATATTTGATTTGTACTAATAATATGACAGGTATAATTAAAAAATTACGTTTTGGAGATAAAAAAACTTCCGAGAATAAATTCTCGGAAGTTTTTTTATCTTTATTTTTTATTAATCATCACAGCAGCAATCATGATGGCAGCAATCCATTTGAACTTCTATGGGTTCATGACAATTTGGGCAAAGAACTTCCTCTCCCTTGTCTAGAACTTCTTCATCCAAATATACATATTCATTACAATGAGGACATTCTACCTCAATAAAATCGAAATCATCTTCATCTTCGTCATCTTCTTCATCAAAAAGCTCATCTTCAACATTAGCCAAATCTTCATCAAGAGCTTCTACGTATTCATCTAGTTCCTCTTGAGATTCATTTAATTCATTTATTGCATCTGCAAAATCACCGAGTACCTCAATAATATTTGCGATAACTTTGCCTTCCTTGGTGCTTTCTTCAATGCCTAAACCTTCGACTAATCCTCTCAGGTAAGCAACTCTTTCATATAGATATTCCATCGAGTTCATCTCCTTCTTTTTACTTTTTATTATTCCACTAAAGCCTTTCCATATACTCGCCGGTTCTTGTATCTACTCTGATCTTATCCCCAGTGTTGATAAACAGGGGTACATTTACTACAATACCGGTTTCCAATGTGGCAGGCTTGGTAGCTCCTGTTGCAGTATCACCCTTAATTCCTGGCTCAGTATGGGTGATCTCCAATTCTACAAAGTTTTCTGCTTCAACAGAGAATGCCTCTCCCTTGTAAAATTTAATTATAGCAGTATCATTAGGTTTTATATACATTATTGCATCTTCAACCTGTTCCTTATTTAAAGGCATTTGTTCATAGGTTTCATTGTCCATAAAATAATATAAACCACCATCTTCATAAAGAAATTGCATTTCTTTTCTCTCAATATGAGCCTTGGGGTATTTATCTGTGGGGTTAAAAGATTTTTCTACAACTCCGCCATTCATTATATTCTTTATCTTTGTCCTAACAAAAGCGGCGCCTTTACCAGGTTTCACATGTTGAAAATCAATAATCATAAACACTTGCCCATCCATTTCAAAAGTCAAACCTTTTCTAAATTCACTTGCTGATACCATATAGAGTATCCCTCCTAATTAACCATATAAATATATTATTGCCCTTGTGAGCTTAAAAATTACAATTCAATTAGCTCCTTAGGGGACTTACTATAAATAACCGGACCATCGTCTCCTACTGCTACTAGATCCTCTATACGAACCCCGCCAAATCCAGGGATATAAATACCCGGCTCGTTTGTTACAACCATGTTTTTCTCCAAAACTCTCTCACCCAAAAGCGATAGTCTTGGTTCTTCGTGCACAGCTAAGCCTACTCCATGACCTAGCCCATGTCCAAAATTATCTCCATAGCCTGCTTTGCTTATTATATCTCTGGCAATCTTATCAATATCCTTGCCCAGAACTCCTGATTTTATATGTAATAAAGCTTCAGTCTGCGCGTTTAGCACAATATTATATATTTTCTTTTGTTCTTCACTGGCTTTACCAACTACAATAGTTCTTGTCATATCTGAACAATATCCATTATATACACATCCGAAGTCTAAGGTCAATAAGTCTCCATTATTTATTTCTTTTTCTGTAGCAATACCATGAGGTAAAGAGGATCTAAGTCCGGAAGCAACAATGGAATCAAAGGAATTTCCTGACGCCCCGTTTTTTCTCATGTAATATTCAAGCTCTAAAGAAATGTCCTGTTCAGAAATGCCTGGTTTAATGAGCTTTAAAATATGTGTAAACGCTGAGTCGGCAATGGCAGCAGCCTTTTTTATATTTAAAAGCTCATCATCATCCTTAATAATCCTTATTTCTCCCGCTGCATCCTTAAGAGGAATCATTTCTATTCCATTTAGTTTGTCTTTCAGCTGCTCATAAAATCCCACTGTCATATAAGAATCTTCATAAGCCATCTTACTTATTCCATATTTTTTTATGGTGTTCGCTAAGTATTCAGATAAAGGACTCTCGTTTTTGATGATTTCAAACCCTTCACATTGACTGCTAGCTTGTTCAGTATATCTAAAATCAGTAACAAAACCCGCATATTTTTGGCTGATAATTACATATCCTGTAGAACCGGTGAAACCGCTCAAATACCTTCTATTCTCAGGTGAATATGCTATAATTCCGTCTGCGTCAATGGATTTTAAAATTTCCCTGATTCTTGCTATTCTTTTTATCACTGTCTGTACCCCCTCAAAAACTCTCTTTTAATATTATCATAATTTTTATTATAAGAACAGAATTATTTGATTAGCTATATCATTGGGTGTCTTACCATCAACAATAATCTCATAATCAGCCTGTTTATAATAGGGAATTCTGCTCTTATAAAGCGTTCGAATCATTTCTTTATTTTCTCCCTTTAATAATGGTCTGCTAGAAACTTCAGCATTTTTCATAATTGTACCAATGGATGCATTTAGAAAAAATACTATACCGATGCTTTTTAAGTTTTTTATATTTAGAGGATCAACAAACGCTCCTCCCCCAATAGAAATAATCCTATTGTTTTCAAACAAAAGCTCTTTTATAACTTCTCTCTCAGTAAATCTAAAAAAACGTTGCCCATAACACGCAAATATATCACTTATAGAGAGACAAAGTTTTCTCTCTATGAGAATATCTGTATCTATCAAACTCATCTTCATTATATTGGCAAGCTCACGCCCTACTGTTGATTTTCCACAGCCACTAAAACCTGTTAGTATAAAGTTCACTATATCTCCTCATTTTGATGTTTATTATTTTTACCTACAATCATTGCAGCTTTAACAATTTGAGTTTGTACATCTACTTCAAATTGTTGCTCTAGTTCTTGTAGTTTAGTGTACAATTCTCCCTTTTCTGTTACTATGTAACGGGGTGGCAGATTATTCAAAGCGATAGCCTGTATATCTAATCTGCACTTTTGACACTGACAGATATTCATAGGCTTAAGAATTTTATCCAGCTTTCCACTAACTACTACCTCCATATAATTCATCAAATTGAACATTTTTATCCCCCTTTTATTTTTTAACATAACCGCTGAAAACTTTATTTTTGAATAATATTCTTCCAGTTCCAGGTACTACAGTTATCTCGCAATATTTTTTGTTAATATCGTTTACCAGTACTACTGTACCACCGCCTGTTATAGGAGCTCCATTAAAAGAAAATTCTGTCTGGCTGCCTGAAAAATTATGATACAATGAATAACCCATTGGAACATTTACTACCTTCACCGCTTTTGTACCTTCAAATACCAAATATCTAGTCCTTTGAAAAAACACGCGCAGATGTTGACCTTCAGTCATTTTGATGCATCTCACATATCTTATATCATCCCGAAGACCCTTGGACACATCCATAAGCCTATAAGTGCTTGTCTCCAGCCTAGGCAAGGCAATAGCCATTAGTAGTGACAAAACACCAATCACAACAATCAGCTCAACCACAGTAAAACCTTTTTGCCCTTGAAGCTTAAACAGGATCAAAACCTCCCATCGGTATTTCTATAGTGGAATGAATTCTCAAAAGTAGCCGCATAACCATCAAAAATAAAATTAATCCTAAAAACAACTCCATCAGCTTCGTTATAATTCATATCTAAGGGTATAGGCTCCACTTCAATGCTATCAATATAATTGCCTACCTCAACTGATGCGCCACCAAGCACCCCTATACCATACTTAAGATTAAAGTAAGCATATTCCGGATCCTTGCTTAGACTGAAAATATATCCCTTATCTTTTCGATCAGGCAAATTTTTGAATATAATTTTTCTCAAAAATACCTTATCCTTAGTATTATGTTTTTGAAACCCTCTTGTATCCTCCAAATAAATCAGCCCTGTGGACTCTATTATTTTTTCTTCTATAAAATTAAATATAAATTGTGCCTGCTGTTGAAGTTCAACGTCTTTATCTATGCAATTCATAGATCTCATATTTGAAGCTGTGACAGAAAAGATCAATAGCATAATCATACCAAACAAAGGTAAAGAAATAAGAAGTTCAATTGTTGTAAAGCCTTTTTTTCGCATAATATTTTTCTACCTTTCTAACTTCCAATCAACAACACAGATTAAATCCTCTGGATTTACGCTATCCATTAAAAATCCGTCTTCAGGTATAAGTATTTTGCAAATGAGCTTTAACTCTTTTTCTACTTTATCGTCAATGCTACAAGCTAATATTTCTAATTGAAAAAAATCAGCCTTATCAAAAAGCTCGGCATGAATTTGTGTATTGCACTCTTTATATATAAAATAACTTTTCTTATCTTTCAACACCTCTACCAAACCATTATTTTCTTCTAAGTCTTCGCAATCTCCCAACAAATAATCCAAATATGCAGCATTGAAATTCTCATTATTATTTGCATATTCCATAGCAGATTCCACAAAACCCACTGCAATGATATAAGCTTCTTCCAAAGCTCCTTCAGCAGTATAAAAAACTCTCTTAACCCTACTGTTTAGCTTTTTCATCTTAAAATTCATTACAGATGTGGATAATAAAGCAGTGCTTACAGATATTAGTACAGAACAGATCAGTAAAACAATAACTACTATTGCTCCTTTATTGTCCTGTTTAATCCGTTTCAAAGCCTCACCTCTGATTTCTTATTATCTTTAATCCTTCTATTGTTTCCAGAACGTCCTCTCCCCGGAATACCTTGATTATTACTCTAAACACTCTTCCTTTGTATTCTTTAACCTCTATAATTTCTTCATCTATTGTATAATCATCATACTCATAATTATAAAGCCCCTCCATAACATCTTTCGAGGCCTTAATTTCTTCGAAACGTTTTTGAGCAAATAGAGTTGCCCTATATTGATGCTTTGCATTTTGAGATACTTTTAATACTGTAAGTATTAGGGAGGAAATTGCAATAAATAATATAGCGAATATAGCAATAGAAAACATTATTTCAACAATTGTAAAACCCTCATTAAACTTAGTTTTTTTGTACATATCTTACACCATAAAGGATATATTTCTACAAATCTCTTTATATATTCACTATAAATTGTATAATTCCTCTAATTTTTCTTAAAATATATAAATAATAATATAAAAAAATAAGCAGCTCAAAATTAATTATCGCTACTTATTTTTTATTCACCAGCTAAATCTTATTCATTCAAGTAATACAGCATATAAACAACCTCTGCGCGAGTTATATAGTTATCCATAGAGTCATAGCTTTTTGCTCTCTTATCTTTATTATTCATGATTTTTTCTGCTATCGCAATCCAAGAGAAGCTTTTATCGCCTGTTGCTATCTTCATCAGTTCTTCAGTTTCCTCATAGGTTACAGCACTGTAAATATTTTCAGGGATTTCTAATTCTTTTTTATATACTTTGTTTATATAAGCAATAAGTTGACCATGCGTGATTCCTATATCAGGTCTGAAGGTATTATCACTGTATACACCGGCAATGCCCCTTCTCAAATAGGCTATTATTTCATCCTTTGCCCAATGCCCTCTGAGATCATCTGGATTCCATGCCTTATCATCAATAAACACGGCATATATCCCATTGTTATTGTTCATAGATTTGGGATTTATCAGTGTGCTTATGCTATTAGAATCGATCTTGCTTGGCAAATAAATCCAAGCATTATTATTATATTTATAGATCCCGCCGCTTTGAGGTCCATAATACTCAAAGCTCAGCTTTATAGGCTTATCCCGGTTCAAACCATCATTGGAATTCACTACTTTGATGGCATAAGGCTCTGAGGATTTGGTATATCTGTCCCTTGAAGGCAGCTTGACAGATATATTTGATCCAATTAGCTTATCTATGGAGACCACAATATCATTATAAAATATACCCTTATCTATGCTTAGCATCATCTTGTTATCTCCTGATATAACTTGAGCGCCACTAATGGGTACTATTTGTGTCTCAGTTTTGCTGATAAAGCTCTCAAAGTTTGAATTTTGATAAACAGTCATATATCCAGTTTTGGTTCCTTCTTTAAATCCGCTTATAAATCCTTCTCTATATTTTTCATTTTCATTAAACAGCTTATATTCATTTATTATATTACTGTCGCTGAAATTATGCCTATTCTCATTATTGCTCTTGCCCATAAGAAGATCAATCCTTGCCAGGCTCTCACCTTTTACCAATCCAATATCCTTGCCCTGGGCATAGCCCTTCTCAAAAAGCAATGTATTATAATTCACATTAGCAGTCCTATAGGCTTCCTCATATTTTTCTCTATAAGCCTTCTTGAAGGATGTAAGGAAAGCCTTAGAGTAGTCATCGTAATCATTATTCAATAAAAATATTGACTTTATTTCATCATCAGAAGGTAAATCCCTATCCCATTGATTCACACTGCTATTATAATAATCCATCCTGCCAAAATTTGAACCTAATATACCACCAAATTTCGTTCCATCTGCTGCTCCTTTTTCTATAGCAGTTATAAAAGGTTCATATTTGGCTTGTCTATAGCCAAATTCATATCCTTCTTGAAACTTTGCTTTAAAATTGGTAATAAAACTATTCTTATAAGCATTAGGCTCTTTTGTCAGCTCAAACATTTCTATCAATTTTTTCGTAGTAGGAACTCCATTTGTCCACTTGTTAGCTTTCCCCGCATAATAGTCATTATAGCCGCTGACTTCTCCCATTTGATAACCAAGAGCTTCATCATAATTTGTAGGCTTAGCCTCAACCTTTGGATTATCATAAGTAGTATTGTAACCTTCTCTAAAACCATCTTTGAATCCCCTAACAAAACTTGTTCTATAGGTTGAGGTTTCTTTATCCAAATCATAATTTGCTATAATATCCTTATCCTTCGGCATAACCTTGTAATAATTCTTTGACTTTAAATCTTCCAAGTCACTGTAAGCCGAGTCTATGCCCTCCCACAAGCCACTACTATAGCCGGCCTTGTATGCTTCATTATCATTTGCTGCAATTACAAATAATGAAGGGAACAGCATGAGGACGTAAAACAAGCAAGTTATCATAGTAATTAATCTAATATTTCTTTTCATAATCATCACCCTTTCCCTTTATTTTTGTATCACTAATACCTTCCCGGCCTCAAGTATTGAATTCTCCATCAGTCCGTTATCCTTCATCAGCTTCTTATATTGAGATTCCGATCCATAAAAGCTTTCGCTTATGCTCTTTAAAGTATCTCCCGGTTTTACAACATAAAAAACATAGCTTGGCATTGCTTCTTTTTTGTCATCCTCCGATGGATAACTGACCTCAATTCTGTCAAACAATAAAACTCCATAGTCATCTCTGTTTGGTCCTAATTCCATATATACTCTATCTAACTTAAGAGGATATACATTTATATCCTGAGGAGGCGAAGCGGAAATATACTTCCACCCGGTCCAGTTCACTCCTCTTTCCAACTCCACATCAATTTTCCTACCATCCATGTCCTGGAACCTCAACCCTACTGTCACAGGGGAATAGCCGTAAGAAAATGCCCATATTCCTATGGATGGAGGCGGATATTTGATATTGATATTCTGGTCATCCAAAACCACATAAGCCCGTTCAGGCTGATAGCCTGTAGATATAAAGTACTCTGCCCTGATTGAAGTCTTGCCATACTTAGCTGTGCCAAACCTACTAACCTTGCCGGTGACTCCTGAGCCTGTGCCCATATAATATATATGATCATCTTCCAAATCAGCTAAGAGTGCCCTTTTTTCTTCTGTGGTACCATCTGATGAATCTCCTGAGTAAACAGGCACCTCCACATATCCTTCAAAGGCAGTAAAGGGGTTGACTTTGTTCGGACTATTATAGGCATTGACATAAAAATAACCATCTTTTGTTGCCTTTTCTTCCCCGTAGGTAAAAGAGCTCATTGAAATTTGCCCACTAAGCATATCGTCATTTTCTTTTGTTAATGACAGTTGATTTATTAAAAATCTTTTTGGACTATTGCTTAATTCAGATAAGAATAACTCCAAATCAATAAAGCTGCCTCTAAAAGGAAGAAACATATCAAGGTGATTTGCCTCTATGCCTTCAATCTCCAAAGCTTCAGGCTCACTAAAACTCATACTTGGTATCTCAAGTTTTCCATTATTTATAATACCATTTAGCATATGCATAATCTCAGGCTGATCTATATTTGGATAGTATTTTTGAGAAATCATTTTATACTCCGCATTGAGGTTTTCCCATTCCCTATTCAGTGCATTTTCGCTAGCAATAAACTCTTCAGTTTCGAATAATTGACTTTCATAAACATCCTTTTCATTTTTCAGCCTGCTTAAGCTTTCACTCTGTGGAGTTAATACATACTTATAAGAAACCCAAAAAACAATTGCTGTAAATAATATCAGGAGAAGATTTTTTTCTTTTTTGCTGATATTTAACATTTTTATTGGTCTTTTATTTGCTTGTCTCAGATCCATCAGGCTTCTCCTCCTTAAACTTAATATCTAAATAAAAGCTATAATTGCCATTAACATCTAACACCTGAGGTACGAAAACCTGTTCGAATCTTTCAATTCCTCTAAGATTATGCTGAAATTGAGCTATGGACTCCTTGTCCTTTGACTTACCTTCGATCCTTATATTGTCTTGAGATATTACCATTGTATCCAAAAATAAATCAGCAGGTATATTTACCCTGATATCTTCTAAAAGAATTTCATTGACAATATCTCGATCACGAACATATTTATCCAAAACACTAAGCTTTGAAATGCTTTCTTTATATGCTTTTATCTCCTGTTGCTTTTTTAATGCAACTTTTATCTTTCCACTTTGATTTTTAGCCTCCGCTTCTATCTTTAAGGCTTCAATATCATGGTTTAAATTTCTAATAGATATAAAGTTGTACAAACCATAAACAAGAATTCCCATTATAATAAATATTAAAATAATATACAAAACAATGGATTTATCAATGCCTTTTTTATCACTTTTTTTGCTATAGGATGAGAAAAAGTTTAAATCCTTCATAGCAATTACACCTCATCATCTCTAATTAATGCACCCACACAATTAATGTATTTATTCAAATCATCATTCAATATTATTTTACTTGCACTATCCAATACTTGGGCAGGAATTCCAAAATAGTTTGAAAACAGCTTATCTACTCCTTTAATCTTTGAAAGACCTCCATATAATAGCAGTGTTTCTATTTCATTGTCAGTTTCCTTGGATATATAATACTTGAATATCCTGTCAACCCTATCCATTATCCCTTCCATGCTAGTTTTAACAATGTTTACATACCTATTATAATCTGAAAATCCTTCCTCTACCATGCTTACATCTTCAATCTCAGACTTCTTTGACTGCAATTCATCGCTGCTAACGGCTATGAGGCTTGTTGCATTATTATCTAGGCTTTGTCCACCCAAATCTATAACTCTACTTGTTTGTATTGTTCCATTATCTACTATAGTTATATTTGTACTGTTATAGCCTAGATCAATAGCCGCAACAGTCTTTTGTGAAGGATCTATAATGCCATTGATATTATCCATAAATCTAAACAGCTTCCATATACCATTGGATTGATAATCCAATACAGCAGGCTTTAAGCCTACTTCTCTCACAAAATTATAATGCATGTCCACCATATCTTTCGGAATAGCTACCACCAGCACATTCAGCTTTTCTATTCCTTCATCAAAAAATCTGCCAATGGACTTATGCTGAATAACGTATTTGCTGTAATCCATGGGCAAAAATTCAGCAAGCTGATATTTCAGCAAGCCTTCTATTTCTTTATCACCTAATAAAGGAAAAGGTATCTCTCTAGTTATTATAGCAGTGCTTTTCATGCTAAGATGACAAGTCCCTGATGCAACCTTGTTTTTTTTCAACTCCTCCTTTACTGTATCTATAAGCATATACTGGTTTTTAATATTACCGTTTTCATAAGAAAAGGCCGGAGTATTAAAGGAGAATGCCTTATCAATCCTTATCTCTTCCTTGCTTCGGCTGCCTTGGACAATCTTTGTTTCATAGGAACCTAAATCAATGGAAATGATGTTTTTATTAAATAGTGAAAAAAGTTTCAAATATAAACCTTCCTTCTTAATTCTTTAGTTTTATTCTATGTTTTTCTGCTAAATAATTCCTTACTTTGTTAACATCATCATCTGATAATGGAGCATTATATATTATTATTTCATAAATGTTTTGTTGGGATGAGGTGCCTCCTAAAGTTAAAGTTATCGTGCTATTGTTATCAGTACTATATGAAGAAAAGGTATCAGATATTTCTTCCTTATCATCATTTCTGTCCAGTATAAGCTTCATATTGGAGCTCGACATTCTTGCACTTATAATGTATTTTTTCGACGCTTCCGTATCAGTGCTCTGTACAATGCTCTTGGTTTGAACCCCTGATTTGTTGATTTTAAATTCAAGTTTATTGTTATTTAGCTTTATCTCCCACCCATTATTATTCGAAGAGCGGTTTCTTTTGATTATATTTTGGCTTGCAGCTGTAGTATATCTATTTTTATAAACTACAAATATTGTAAAATTATCAGTATTTGTTGGATTAAAGCTATTTATTTTTGCTTCGGAATCATTTAATATAATAGTCTTGCCGTCATTATCTATATAGTTAATCTGCATCTTTTTACTATTATCAGTATATGTAGGTGTAAAAGATGTAGCTATTGAATAATCCTTCCAATTAGTAATATCCGAACCATCTAAATAAAATTCATTCGCATTATTTCTAAATGTATATGGATCAAAATGAAATTTGATATTATCCAATATCGGCGGACCCATTACATAGATTTCCTTGCTATTAGCTTCAGCTCCGTATTTGCCTGTTCTGGCAACAGGTATTACAGAAAACACAACATGTTTACCTATATACGAGCTAAAATCCATTAATTGATCCTTATCATTGTTATTAATGATTTCAAAGTCATTAGGCCAGGATGGATATCTTGTTCCCCAATACGATTCATCTATTCCTGAGGCTGGAATGAATCCGTCAAATCCGGGCTTTGACACATACCATCGCTTAAGGCTCATAAAATAGTTGGCTGTATCTTTAATCTTATGGCTGCCGGTAAGATTATTGTTCTTCCAATATACCGGAATGCTCATGCCATTTTTTTCAAGGAGCTTTATCCATTCTACCTCCGGCAGATTTTCATTTATTATGGGTTCATCGGCAACAAATACATAAATATCGCCATGATTAGCTGTACCATCTTTGTTCAAAATGGATTGTTTAATATCTACGCCTCGGATTATTTTACCAAAAGCATTAATGCTGTTAGTCATCGGATCAGGCTTAGTCGGATCTTTTCTATACTCATGTATTTTATCTCTTGCTTTTTCCATTTCTAATTCAATTATTTGCTGTGCATTAAAGGTATCAGCCGTAATTTCTTTTGCTTTTTCCATCATTTTATAGCTAGACCATGTTGATGGCAAAAAGGTAATAGTTATAAGCCCTAACAATAATAAGGCAATTATAACTTCTAAAAGAGTCATTCCTTTGTTATTCATAAACATATCACCTTACCTTATTCCTTGGGTCCTGTTATGTGCCATAAATCATCAAGTATAATTTGGTTTATACCCGTGAAAACAGTTTCCAAGCCTCCTACATCTGTTACTTCAAAAGCTGTAACTTCTTTGGCATATTTAGCCAGCTCATCCTTTATAAAATTCAATTCTGCTCTTTGGTCTGAAACATTAGAAAAACCAATAACATAAACCTTGAGGTTTTTTTCCCCTTTGCTATTTTTTATATCTCCTAGCTTCTTTGCCATTTCAGCAATATAACCTTTACTTAGGTAATCTTCACTAGCATTTCCACGGCCTGCATATCTGCCGTCAGAATAGTTTGTGTTATAATGTGGCAACTGCTCTTCTTTTATTTCAATGTCACTGGTAACAAATGTTATACTAGAAAAGCATCTATATGAGTAAGTCGTGTCAATATAATAAAGCCAAAAGATATAGTTATCACTTTTAGAAACATAAAAATAAGTTTTCCCATTATAATCTAAAGTTTCAGGAGGGGTATATGAGTTCTTATTTTTATTGAAGCTATAACCTAAAGCATTGGCCTTATGAACGCTTCCGAATGTAGGTACCCCATCCATCAATAATATCATATATTTATTT
>JAQUTA010000036.1 GCA_028709965.1 Lutispora sp. | reverse complement strand
TTTCATGGATGACTATGGATTTGCCTATGATATCCCTTACTTTAAATCTATCGGTAAAAAAACACATCAAGGCTCTGCCGTTGTTGGAGAATAGCACTGGAAAATCTCCCGCATGGTTGCCATGGGGCTCATTGTCAGGGTTCCAGTGCCCTCCGGTGGACGGAAAAGGTTCTGTGAGATTTCCGGGACTGCAATTCCCCATTTCGTGAATATGGAAACCGTGAGGGCCTATCGGGGACTTGCCATCTACAGCGGGCTTATAACTTGGGAGGCCTCTTACAGAAACGCATACCTGAACACCATCGGTCACATCTGAGAAAAACACTGAGCCGGTCAAGGATGGCGCTGCAGGGCCTCCCTTAATGATGGCTGATGCAGTTGCCATATATATAATTCATCCTTTCATATTATACTATGTATAATTATAATATGCAGAATTGAACCATATGTGTAAGCAAAGATAAAATAAGGAGAGGATAAGAATGTCTATAATAAATTTCCAAATAAACATAACTGTAAAGGCAGCATATGATATGCTTCAAGGTTGGGATAGTGCAGAGTTGGTATATGACGAATTAAAAAGACCAGCAGAAGGCAAGGAGATTGCTGTTTTTATATTTGAAAAGTATTATTTCAGAGCAGAGAACAGAGCTGCTTTAACTATAATAATTGATAATTTTAATGGTGTTACATCTGTTACAGCTGTAGCTACAGGTAGTTCTCAGGGATTAATATTCAATTTTGATTGGGGAGCAGCAGATAATTTTGCGGAAAGTGTAAGAAAAGTATTCAAAGGCTTTATTATTGAGTAAACTTTGAATTTGCTATTTATATTACCATCAAATTATATTATCATTAAATGTGTGGGGTTTTTAGATGATACTACAAACAGAAAGAGGGAGATAATTTGGTTAGGGAATTACTAAAGGAATTAGTGGAAACCCATGGCTTGACTGGTTATGAATCAGAAACCGCAAAAATCGTGGAAAAATATTTCAGACCCTATTCGGATGAAATCAAACTGGATAAAATGGGAAGCTTGTCAGCCATAAAAAAAGGAAAGTCTCAAAATCCAAATCGAATTATGCTGGCGGCTCATATGGATGAGATAGGACTTATGGTAAAAAAAATTGATGAAAAGGGCTTCATCCAATTTACAAATGTAGGCGGAGTGGATCAAAGAACCTTGCTGACTCAGGAAGTGATAATTCATGGGAAAGAGGATTTGTTCGGCGTCATAGGAAGCAAGCCGCCCCATATACTTGAAGCCAGTGAAAGAAAAAAATCTGTAAAGATGGAAGATATGCTGATAGATGTAGGCCTCTCAAAGGAAGAGGCAGAAAAGTACATTTCGTTGGGAGATCCCATTACAATAAGACGTAAGATGCTGAATTTGCAAGATGATATGGTTGCAGGCAAGGCCTTAGATGACAGAGCCGGTGTTGCCGTCATGTATGAATGCTTGAGAGAACTCAGCAATATGAATCATGACTGCGATGTTTATGCAGTTGCAACGGTTCAGGAAGAGGTTGGCTATAGAGGAGCCATCCCCGCTGCATTTAACATATCTCCCGATATAGGAATAGCAATAGATGTTGGCTTTGCTTCTACACCAGAGCTTTCAAAAGACGATACAGCTGACTTAGGGAAAGGTCCCGCAATTGGTTTTGGAGCAAATATACATCCCAAGGTATATGATAGATTGATAAAGATAGCTAAGGAATACAATATACCTTGGCAGCAGGATATATGTCCGGGAGCTACAGGCACAGATGCATGGGGAATGCAAGTAACTCGATGCGGTGTAGCAACAGGATTGCTTTCTATACCTTTAAGATATATGCATACCTCAGTAGAAACTGTTGATATAAATGATATAAAAAATGCAGGAAAACTATTGGCTTATTTCATTGTCAGCCTTAATGGCGAAGATTTGGAGGGAATGCTATGCTATTAAAAAAATTAACAGAGGCTTGCGGCATGCCCGGTGGTGAAGGCGAGATTAGGGAAATAATACTTGCAGAGATAAAGGACTATGTTGACGATATAAAGATTGATAGGTTGGGCAATATAATAGCAACAAAAAATGGCAAACCTGGATTTGCAAAGATAATGATAGCAGCCCACATGGATGAAGTGGGACTCATGGTGAAATCCATAGACGATGGAGGCTTTATCAAATTTGCTCAAGCAGGGGGCTTGGACGAAAGAATACTTGTATCCAAACCAGTTTTGGTAGGCAAGAATAAAATACCAGGCGTTATCGGAGCTAAGGCTATACATTTACAAGAGCCTGAGGAAAGAGAAACACCTCTGAAAACAAAGCAGTTGTACATAGATATCGGTGCCAAGTCCAAAGAAGACACAGAGAAGCTGGTAAAAAGAGGCGACTATGTAGCTTTTGACAGTGAATATGTGGAATTCGGCAATAACCTGGTAAAGGCAAAAGCTTTGGATGATAGAGCCGGTTGTGCAAATATAATAGAAATTTTGAAGCATGAGTATGATGTTACTATTGTGGCTGCATTTACAGTGCAGGAAGAGATAGGACTAAGAGGGGCAACTGTTGCTGCCTATAACATCAACCCAGATATTGCAATTGTTCTCGAAGGCACTCTATGCTCAGATGTGACAAATGTTCCTGAGGCTTCATTTATAACAAAGCTGGGAGAAGGACCTGCGCTATCACTTATGGACTCCAGGACATTGTTCCCAAAGAATTTGGCCAAGAGAATATACGATTTGGCAGAGAAAAATGGAGTTAAGATTCAGTATAGATTGCCATCGGCAGGAGGAAATGATGCAGGGGCAATACATACCACAAGAGAAGGTATACCTTGCGCAGCTATTTCAGTACCCTGTCGCTACATCCACTCAGCTTCTTCTGTAATGAGCAAGGACGATTTTGAGGGATGCAAAAAAGCAGTAAAGCTTTTCCTAGAAGATATAAAAGAGGGGGAATACATCCATGAGTAAAATAAACAATGATTTATTAAAGAAATTATTAGAAACCTTTGGACCATCCGGTAATGAAGAAACAATAAGAGAAATAATAAGAGAAGAAATAAAAGACTATGCTGATGAGATAAAAGTTGACGCTTTGGGAAACCTTATAGCTATCAAAAAAGGCCAGGGCAAAAAAATAATGGTTGCCGGTCACATGGATGAAATAGGCATAATGGTTAGCAATATTGATGAAAACGGGTTTCTCCGCTTTACAAACATTGGTGGAGTATCACCGTTCACAGCGTTGTATCAAAGAGTTATGTTTGTAGATGGCACACTAGGTGTTGTTGGGATGGAAAAGCTGGATGAAATGAAAGATTTAGCCTTAAGCAAAATGTTTATAGATATAGGAGTATATTCAAAAGAAGAGGCAATGAAAAAGGTTAATGTGGGCGATGTTGCTTGTTTCTACACTCCTTTTGTTCAAAATGGAGATTATATAATGTCAAAGGCTCTGGACGACAGAATAGGCTGCTATGTAGCAATTGAGGCTCTTAAAGCTTTAAAGGACTGTGCAAATGAAGTTTATTTCGTATTTACAGTTCAAGAAGAAGTAGGATTAAGAGGTGCTAGGACAGCTGCTTATGGCGTTGACCCTGATATGGGCATTGCAATAGATGTAACCACCACCGGAGACACTCCCAAATGCAAGACTATGGATGTCAAAATGGGAAATGGTGCCGCCATAAAAGTTAAAGACAGCAGCATATTGACTCATCCCGAAGTGAAAAAGCTTATGGTGGAAGTTGCGAAAGAAAATAACATACCCTACCAGCTTGAAATATTGGAAGCCGGTGGGACTGACTCCGGAGCTATACATATCACACGATCCGGAGTACCTTCCGGAGTGATATCAATACCCTGCCGCTATGTCCATTCTCCATCTGAAATGGTGTCAGTAAAAGATGTAGAAAGTGCCATAGAATTGCTCTGCAAGATTTTACAAAAATAAAAAAATAGTATTGACAAATGCCATAAAAGTAGTTAGAATTCTAATAGTAAGAATTCTAACTACTTTATTTTGGAGGTTAATATGAAACGAGATAAGCTTAAAGAGCTTTATAATCTTATGTTTGAATTTATGCCTCTATATCATCAGACTATGGGCAGTGTATATCATAAGGACTATGATGTAGAGCCTTCTTTGAATAAGAATCAGCAAAGAGCCCTTTTTATTATTAAGAAACAGAAAAAGATAATGCCATCTGTCCTTGGGAGAGCTTTGGACATGCAAAAAGGAAGTTTGACTACTCTAGTTGATTCTTTAGAAAAGTATGATTTTGTTAAAAGGACAGGTGACAGCGAGGATAGGCGTAAACTTTGGCTTTTTCTGACTCCCAAAGGAGAGGAATATATTTCAATTTTAATGGCCAACTTTGAGAAAGAGTTCTCTCGGATGTTCAATAAAGTTAGTCTAGAGGATATTTCTAAGATGATTGAGAGCATTGGTTTTGCTAAAGATGTGTTAAAAAATATAAAACAGACAGGAGAAATATTATGCAAGTAGTTGAAAGAGAAAAATTACTGGGAGAAAGCGAAATACCAAAGCTTTTACTCAAGTTTTCCGTACCTGCAATAGTAGGTATGCTAGTTAATGCACTTTATAATGTAGTGGATATGATCTTTATAGGGAGGGGCGTAGGACCTCTTGGCATAGCAGGGGTTAGAATGGGATTTCCGATAATAATTGTGAGTATGGCCTTTTCCATGTTGATAGGGATAGGTGCTAATTCATTGATATCTATAAGATTGGGTCAAAAGAGAAAAGAGGATGCGGAGCTAATACTAGGCAATGCAATGGTTGCTATGGTGGTTATTGCTCTATCTCTATCTATATTGGGTTTAGTTTTTATGAATCCTCTGCTTAGGGTTTTTGGAGCCAGTGAATCTGTAATGCCATATGCGCAAGACTACCTGAGTATAGTATTATATGGGGCTATATTTCAGATAATTGGAATGGGTATGAATAATTTTATTCGTGGAGAAGGAAACCCTAAGATTGCTATGGTCACAATGCTCATAGGAGCAATACTAAATACCATACTGGATCCCATTTTTATATTTGTATTTAGATGGGGAATAAAGGGAGCTGCACTTGCAACCATACTTTCTCAGGCTGTTTCCGGAACATGGGTATTGTATTATTTCTTCTATGGCAATAGCCTTTTAAAGGTGAGGAAGGCCAATTTAAGAGTCAAACCTGAAATATTAAGATCAATAATAGCTATAGGATTAGCACCTTTTTCTATGCAATTGGCTGCAAGCGTTCTCATAATTTTTATGAACAAGGGGTTGACCGAATATGGAGGAGACATTGCAGTATCAGCTATGGGAGTAATCAATAATATAGCAATGCTTTTCATGATGACGGTATTTGGTATAAATCAGGGGGCTCAACCAATTATCGGCTTTAACTACGGAGCTAAGAAATATGATAGGGTGAAAACTACCTTGAAATATGCCATAGGTGCTGCAACAACAGTTGTTACCATTGGTTTTATATTGACCAGACTCTTCCCGACTCAGATAATTGGAATTTTCAGCGATGATCCTCAGCTTATTGAGCTAGGAGCTAAAGGTCTAAAGCGTTTTCTTATATTCTGGCCAATAGTAGGCTTTCAGGTAGTCAGCTCTTCTTATTTCCAAGCAGTAGGAAAGGCAAAGCAGTCAATGTTCTTAAGCCTTTCTAGGCAGGTTATTATACTGATACCTATGATTATAATTTTACCTAAATTTTTAGGTTTGATAGGTCTGTTTACAGCAGGTCCTGTGGCAGATTTGGTGTCTTCCATACTTACAGCAATATTTTTATTCTATGAGTTAAAACACTTAGATAGACAGCATGAAGATGAAAGAATTAATCCAAAACCACAATTGGGAGATATCTAATATGGTAATTGACAAGTATGAGTATCAATATTATAATGTTTGTTAATACTATTTATAAGCAATGAAGGGAAGCTAAATACGGCTAAGGTTTTAGAGAGTCGGCGGTAGGTGTGAGTCGATACCATCTGTATGGAGGAACGTCCCTGAGCATCCGCCCGAAATCCAAAGGAGAGTAGGCTCGGACGGCACCCACCGTTATTGGGTTTGAGCAGGCCAAATAGGCAAGCAGGGTGGTACCGCGGAACATTATCTTTCGTCCCTTTATGGGGACGGAAGATTTTTATTTTTTTGGTTTTCTAACCACTGAAAGACACTAAAGGATGCGGAGAACACAGATTTACACGGGATTCTTTACTGATTTTCACGGCAGAACCCATTTAAAATTCAAACAATTATTATGTATAAAGTATAAAGGAGGCAATATAATATGAAAACAGTATATGTAAAGAGTTTATACAAGGACACTGAAAACTATGCAGGCAAATCCATAACTGTAGCGGGTTGGATAAGGAACATAAGAGTATCAAAGAATTTTGGCTTTATAGAGCTTTATGACGGAAGCTTTTTCAAAAGCGTTCAAGTTGTATTTGGTGAAGAACTGGATAACTTCAAAGACATAGCTAAGCTAAACATAAGCTCATCTATCTATGTTGAAGGTAAGCTGGAATTAACTCCGGATGCAAAGCAACCCTTTGAGATAAAGGCAGAAAAAATTGTGGTAGAAGGATTATCCTCACCGGATTATCCGTTGCAAAAGAAAAGGCATACTCTCGAATACTTAAGAACTATAGCTCACCTAAGGCCCAGGAGCAACACCTTTTCAGCTGTATTTAGAGTAAGATCCCTGGCAGCTTTTGCAATACACAAGTTCTTTAATGAAAGAGGCTTCGTGTATGTCCATACCCCAATCATAACCGGCAGTGATGCTGAAGGGGCAGGGGAAATGTTCAGAGTCACCACCCTTGATCTGAACAATATCCCAAAGGACGAGAAAGGCAAAATCGACACTAAAGAAGATTTTTTTGGCAAGGAAACCAACCTGACAGTAAGCGGACAGCTTGAAGCAGAGACCTTTGCTCTGGCTTTTAGAGATGTTTACACCTTTGGGCCAACTTTTAGAGCAGAAAACTCCAACACGGCAAGACATGCAGCCGAATTTTGGATGATTGAGCCTGAAATAGCCTTTGCAGACTTAGAAGACAATATGGCATTGGCAGAGGATATGATGAAATATGTAATAAGCTATGTACTGGAGAATGCGCCTGAAGAAATGGAATTTTTCAACCAGTTCATAGATAACACCTTGATGGAAAGATTAGAAAACATTGTAGGTTCTGACTTTGGCAGAGTTACTTATACAGAAGCTGTAGATTTGTTAAAAAAATCGGGCAAGGAATTTGAATATCCTGTGGAATGGGGTATAGACCTCCAGACAGAGCATGAAAGATATCTAACAGAGCAGATATTCAAAAAGCCTGTATTTGTGACAGGTTATCCCAAGGAAATAAAAGCTTTCTACATGAGACTCAATGATGATAATAAGACTGTTGCAGCAATGGACCTTTTGGTACCGGGAGTCGGAGAGATCATCGGAGGCAGTCAAAGAGAAGAAAGATATGAAGTACTGGAAAGAAGAATTGAGGAGATGGGACTTAATAAGGAAGATTATTGGTGGTATATGGAGCTTCGCAAATTTGGAGGAACTAAACACGCCGGCTATGGACTAGGCTTTGAGAGAATGATAATGTACCTCACAGGTATAGGAAACATAAGAGACGTAATACCCTTCCCAAGAACAGTAGGAAGCGCAGAATTTTAAACAAAATAGCGGAGAATTAATTCTCCGCTATTTTGTTTTATTTAGGGGAATATGTTGAATAGCTAACTTGTATGGTATAATGTGGATAAACCATATAAGAATCTATTCTTTTCAGTAAATAAAATAACCAGTTGGACAGTATTATCAATTCGATAGGATAATGGATGCAAAAACATGGCAAAAAAATCATATAATAAACAAAGGGAAACGCTATTTTGTAAAGGATTATGAAAAAGCGTTGCATGAAATCAGCTTGCCATAAAACAGAGTAGCTAATGGTAAAATGTGCTTATAAAAATAATTGTTGGAGGGGTTTTAATGGGACAAGTTTATGCACCGGGTTGCGCACTTATGATCTATAAACCGGAGCTTGCTGAAAAAGTATTAGAGTTTTTAAACACGGACTTATGTGATATTTCCCAACATCTAATCTGTTGTAAGCATGAGCCTAATCTCAAGAGTGGCACACAAGTAATCAACACATGTGCAGGCTGCGACAGGCGATATAGGGAGCTTTATGAGGGAATATCCACAATATCTCTCTGGGAAGTATTAGCGGAAAGTAAGACGTTTCCATTTATTGATTATAACGGTATGGAAATGTCTATACATGATGCGTGTCCTACACGTACTGAAGAAAGGGTACATAATGCAATCAGAAAGCTCCTCATGAGAATGAATATAAAAATTATTGAACCCCAAAATACTCGCACCAAGGCAGTCTGTTGTGGTGATAGCTTTTATGGTGTTTTACCTACGGACCAGGTTAAGGAACAGATGAAAAAACGCTCAAATGAAATGCCCTGCGACAATGTAGTGGTTTACTGCGTTTCTTGTATAAAATCAATGCACATCGGCGGTAAAAAGCCACGCTATATTATCGATCTTTTATTTGGAGAGGATACCAGAATTGGTACATTTGAGCCTGATGAATGGCATGATGAATTGCAAAAGTTTATAGATGAGCACTAATTTACTTGGGTTAAACATTGCAGGAATCCTTATAATTGAATTTTGATAAAAGGAGCAGGTGTTATCAGATGCATCATGATAAGGAAGGAGATTTTTATGGACAGGTTCACCAAATTATTGGATGATAAAAAGTTCTACATTGCAGATGAGAATAAATTTAGCGTTGATTCCAGAGGATATTTTGGAGAAGCTATCAACAGACTAGGAAAATTTGAGGATTTCTATGAAGAATTAATCTCAGGTCAAAGTCAAACCCAGAAGGAGCTTGATAAGCTTCGAAGCGAAGGTAAGGAGAAGTCATATAGATATAAAGAATTGATGGGTAAAAAACTCACAGAAAACCACATATTAAATCTTCTGAAACTCTATGACCTATAAGGTTATGTATCAAAGCAACTCACCAATGGAAGTGCCAAAGAGCGAACTGTTGATAAAAATAGTATTTCCTCTAAAATAGTTTAACAATTAGATATTTATTATATACAAAAGCTTATTCTAGTCTAATAACTGCAATAATGCTATAATAGTACTATAGATATTGGGAGAGTGATAAGCAATGACTTTAGCTCAAAGGATTGAAGAGATTTTAAAAGATGAACTAAAACCTGAAAGCATTAAGACTGTTATAGAGATGGCGGAGTTTTTAAAGTTTAAAGAAAATCAAAAGAAATGGTGTGAGATAAATGAATCGGAGCATGAATATATAACAGATGATGAGCGAGCTTATTTGGAGAAAGTTAAGGCTACTGGAGTATTTGTAAATCAAGAGCAGCTTCTGAAAGAGTTAGGAATAAATCAAGATGAAGTATGAGATTAGATATGAGAGCAGAAGCATTAAGTATTTAAAAAGATTAGATAAGGATACACAGCTTAGAATCTTGAAAGCAATAAATGGGCTACCAAGTGGCGATGTAAAGAAATTACAGGGTAGTTTGGAAGATTACAGGCTAAGAGTCGGATCTTATAGAATATTATTTAGCAAAGATGATAATGTACTGACAATAAATATTTTGGATATTGCTCCACGAGGGGGAGCATATAAAAAATAATCCCATAAAAATTTAATTGATTAGCAGAGATTTGATTCTCTGCTATTTGTTTTTTTGGAAAGTGTTTTATCTCTGGCGTTTACGCCTTGAAACAACGCGCAAGCCCGCTTTTTCAACATCTGAAGACAAAAAGAGCTTGACTATATATATATATATAATAGTATGCAGAAAACTTTGTAAGAACGTGTAATAGTTGCCATGAGACATTCAAGATTGCGGGACATCTATTAATGAGATTAGAGGAAGCGGAGGTGAAGGGATCAGCAGTATATTAGTACCCTATAATTTTTCAAAATAGAAGGAGGTCAAAATCTCATGAAAAAAGAAAGATTAAAAGGTTTTATCACGGGGATACTCATTGCTTCATTGGTGTTTGCGACCATTAATGCCGCTCCGGTAAAGAAGTCCTTATCAGTATTTTATAACAATATTCAAGTGGTGGTGGACGGAGTAAAGATCAATCCGACAGATGCAAAAGGAAACAAAGCGGAGCCCTTCGCCTATGACGGCACTATTTATCTCCCAAGGAAGTAAAATATCAATATTTAATTTTGAAAATGATGAAGAATTATTAGAGGATATTAAAAATGCGTAAAATTATATTTAATCAAACTCTTAAGCAGCGGAGAATTAAATATCTGCTATTATTTTTTCAAGTTCAGCTTTCAAATACGGGATATCGCTCACTAAGGTAATCCATACGTCACCCATTCTCATAGCTTGATATTTGTGGGCGGCTATATCACGCATCCCGGAGATTGCCTTCCAATGTATATTAGTATAATTTGATTTCAATTCATCAGTAAGGTTCTTAACAAGTTCACCAATATTAATAAGTGTCATAGATACAGCCCTTTTAGTTTTCTCATCAGCAAGGAACATTTCCATGGCAAATCCTTGTATCATATCTTCTATAACACATATTTCTTGTAGTATTTTCTTTATTATTTGATAATCCCTATTGTTCATAAATATCAACTACTTTATCTATTTTAATATATGAATCCGGATCTATGGGATAATGAATTAAATCCACTTTTTTTCCTACCCTAGCTTCAATTTCTTCCTTAATAGTGTATAGAGTAAAAAGTGAAATATTAGATGATAAAAACTCAACAAGAATATCTAAATCACTATCTTCCGTTGCAGTTCCGTCGGCATATGAGCCAAATATAGACATCTTCTTAATTGGATATTTTGATATGATGTCATTAATTTGCCTTTTTACATCCTGTATATTTAGCATCTATATCTCCCCTTTCCCTAAGGATTTTTCATCTTCATTATAACAATAATTATTGTTTGAGGCTATACTTTTTCATAATAATGTAAAAGCCATGCATCATTAAAAAACCTGCTGACAGTACACTCTATCAGCAGGTTTTCATATCATCTATTGTTCACTTTTCAACTTTTGAATCCCAATCTCAATCCTTCTTAATGTCTCATCCTTGCCAAGTATCTCGGCTATTTCATAGGCTCCGCCGGGAGTGAAGGCTTTGCCCGATACGGCTGTCCTTATAGGCCAAAGCATGGGACCGTTTTTGATGCCTAATTCCTCTATGAGCTTGGTTATGCTGTCTCTGATATTATCCAAATTCCAAACCTCCAAGGAACTAAGGACAGGTAGGACTTTTTCCAAGCTGTCTATAGAAATAGAATAATCTGTTTTCATTTTCTTGTGGACATATATTTCTATAGAATATTCCGGCAGATCGTCAAAGAAGTCCAGCTGTGATGGTATATCCGTCATGACCTCAGTACGGGTATGGAGCAGCTCGCTTATCTTTTTGAAGTCATATTCTTTCTTCAAGGCTTCCTTATAATAAGGCATTGCCATGTCATGGAATTCATCCAAAGAAAGCATCCTTATATATTCGCCGTTCATCCATTTGAGCTTTTCTATGTCAAATATGGCAGGGGACTTGTTTATCTTTTTGTAGTCGAATATCTCTATAAGCTCTTTTAGGGAGAATATTTCCTGGTCTGTGCCCGGGCTCCAACCCAATAGGGCTATATAGTTTAATACCGCTTCTTTCAAAAATCCTTTTTGTAGCAAATCCTCAAAGGAGGCATCCCCTTTTCTCTTGCTCAGCTTGTTCTGAGCATCTCTCATGATTGGTGGGCAGTGTACATATACAGGTACATCCCAGCCAAAGGCTTCATAAAGTCTGTTGTACTTTGGTGAGGAGGAGAGGTATTCACTGCCTCTCACCACATGGGTTATACCCATTAGATGATCATCCACCACATTGGCAAAATTATAAGTAGGCATCTTGTCAGACTTCAATAGTATCATATCATCCAGCTCACTGTTGTCTACGGATATGGAGCCGTATATATCGTCATTGAAGGTGGTGGTTCCGGTTTTGGGATTGTTTTGTCTTATTACATAAGGCTCGCCTTTATCAAGTTTTTCTCTAATCTCTTCCTTTGAAAGACCAAGGCAATGCTTATCATATCTGTGAGGAGTTTTCATTGCTTCGGATTGACTTCTTAGGGCTTCCAATCTCCCTTCACTGCAGAAGCAATAATAGGCTTCCCCTCTTTCTACCAGCTTTTCTGCATACTCTCTATAAAGAGACTTTCTTTCGCTTTGCACATAGGGCCCTACCGGGCCTCCCACATCGGGACCCTCATCATGTATGAGCCCTGAAGTCTTTAAGGCATCATATATAACTTCTACGGCACCTTCTACATATCTTTCCTGGTCTGTATCCTCAATTCGAAGTATAAAATCTCCACCATTATGTTTTGCGATGAGATATGCATAAAGAGCTGTTCTAAGGTTGCCTACATGCATGTAGCCTGTAGGACTTGGTGCATATCTGGTTCTAACCTTTTTTTCCATCATATAATCTTCTCCTATATAATTCTTTATCTTAATTCTTCCAATACTGCTAATAGATATTCATAGGTTCTCTTTACTGATGATATTGACACATGCTCATTAGTTGTATGTGCATCATAGGCATTGGCACCTATAGATATCATATCTAGTCCTGGAATTTTTTCACCAAAGAGTCCGCATTCAACACCGGCATGTATTGCTACTATTTCTGGCTCTTTGTCGTACTTTTCTTTATAAACCCTTTGGAAAACTTCTCTGACTTGAGAGTTAGGATTATACTCCCATGCGGGATAATCTCCATTGGCTTCAAAATCAACATGAGCCAGATTTGCTATAGTGCATATTTGGTTTCTTATGTATTCTTTGAGGGAGCTT
Organism: Lutispora sp.; assembly: GCA_028709965.1. Lineage (GTDB taxonomy): Bacteria > Bacillota > Clostridia > Lutisporales > Lutisporaceae > Lutispora. Next base: position 7,738 of record JAQUTA010000036.1, on the reverse strand, counting down.
ACAGAGCTTCTTATGGAAAATTCTAAGGATACAAAGTCTTCGTCTATGCTCACTACTCCTATATTAGAGGAGCTTTCCACCAATCCTTTTATAGATTTGCTCATGGCCTGTATACCATTGGGGATTGCCACAAGCAGTGATATAGCCTTTATTGTAGTAGAATCATTGAACATCCTGTCAAAGTCTTTTTGTGACTTTTTAATGCTTACTCTAACGCCAGGATCCGAAACCTTGTATTCATTTTTAAACATTTTATCCAATTCCATTATTTTGTCTGCTATAGCTTGGGATTGATCCGGAGATGCAAAAATAACTGCTTCGGCTTCCGATGGTATGACGTTTGCTCTTGACCCTCCGGCTATATAGGCTAAGTTAAAGGGTGCTGTTTCATATAAATTATGTAATGCTCTGCCTAAAAGCTTGTTTGAGTTGCCTCTCTCTTTATCTATTTCCACGCCTGAGTGGCCACCTAAAAGTCCATTTATGTTTATAGCATATGCTTCTAAATCTTTAGGCGCATTTTGCCATTCTACGTTTAACTTAATAGCTGCTCTTGAGCCTCCTGCACAGCTGACCAATAGCTTGCCTTCCTCTTCCGAATCTAGGTTTATTAGTATTTTGCCTGATATATTTTCAGGATTTAAATTATGAGCTCCTGTCATACCTGATTCTTCATCTACTGTTATCAAAGCTTCCAAAGGCGGATGGGATATATTGTCCGATGTTAGAACTGCCATAGCTAATGCTACTGCAATACCATTATCCGCACCCAAAGAAGTGCCATCAGCATATATCATATCACCTACATATTTAAGAGTTATAGGGTCTTTAGTAAAATCATGAACCTTATCGCTATTTTTTACACACACCATGTCCATATGACCCTGCAATATGACTCCCGGTGAATTTTCATAACCAGGGCTGGCAGGTTTCTTTATTATAACATTCATGACTTCATCTTGTATTACTTCAAGATTATTTTCTTTGGCGAATCTTACCAAATAATCACTGATAGCCTTTTCATTCCCTGAACCTCTTGGAATTTTAGATATTTCTTCAAAATATTTAAATATCTTATCCAAAATCATCATCCCTTTCTCAATAAATTGAACTCGTATTAATATAATTATAATTATAATGCATAGGAAAGTGTAAATCTACCTTAATAAGTACTTTCCGTTAAATGCATTGAAAGAAAAAGTTATTGGCTAAGTTGACAATTGGTCATTAGATACATATAATGAAAGCACAGCCCGTTATGTGAGGCTACCCTGCAAATACATGCTGCTGCCGCTAAACATCGAGAGATGCCACGACGGTTAACAGGTTTGATCGGATTAAGGTTTAACCTAACGCAGCCGGGATATACCCTATGTTGCAGGGTGCTAAAACTGCACGAGAGGGAATACTTGATTTGCTGTTTATTCCCTTTGCTCTTGGGCAGGGGGAATTTTTAATTTTTGCATATTTTGGAGGTGGTAGATATGGATTCTGGTCCTTTACCTAATAGTTATTGGGAAAAATCACATAATAAATTAGGAACCATAGCTGCTATCTTTTGGCCTTCGGTTCCTTGGAGGAGGTTTAACAATGAACGAAACCATTATGAAGTTAATCGAAGAAAATAGATATAAAGAAGTCAGAAATGAAATTACTGAAATGAACATTGTAGATATTGCTCATCTTCTTATGGAATTAGACAATAAGAGAATTTTAATACTATTCCGCATTCTTCCCAAGGAAATGGCAGCAGGAGTATTTTCCTATATATCCTTGGAGTTGCAACAGTATATTATTGAGTCTATAACAGACCGAGAAATAAATAATATAGTCGGCGAGCTATTTTTAGATGATGCTGTAGATTTTTTGGAGGAAATGCCTTCCAATGTGGTAAAAAAGGTGCTGAGAAATACGGATGAAGAAACTCGCAAGCTTATAAATCAATTTCTTAATTATCCTGAATACTCTGCAGGAAGTGTAATGACTATAGAATTTGTTGATTTGAAAAAGCAAATGACAGTAAAGCAAGCCTTGAATCATATTAAGGCTACAGGTATAGATAAGGAAACCATAAATACCTGCTATGTTATTGACAAAGGAAGAAAACTTGAAGGAGTTCTATCTATAAGAAAACTTATTTTGGCTGATGAAGAAACTAAAGTCGGCGATGTTATGAATGAAGACGTTATATATGCCAACACCTTGGATGATCAAGAGAAAATTGCATCCTCATTTAAAAAATATGATTTGACAGCACTTCCCGTGGTAGACAATGAGCATAGGCTCGTAGGCATTGTCACTATAGATGATATAATAGACATCATAGATCAGGAGAACACGGAAGACCTTCACAAAATGGCGGCTATGGAGCCTTTGGAAGAAGAATATTTAAAGACAAATATCTTCGTGTTGGCGAAACATAGAATAGTGTGGCTTCTAATACTTATGGTATCTGCTACCTTTACAGGTAACATAATCAAAAAATATGAAGAATTGCTTAAATCTATGGTAATATTGACTGCTTTTATTCCTATGATTATGGACACAGGTGGAAATGCAGGTTCCCAATCTTCAACATTAATAATTAGAGGCATGGCATTAGGAGAGATAAACACTTCCGATGTGCTAAAGGTATTTTTTAAGGAGATTAAAGTGAGTCTTATAACAGGAACAACCTTAGCTTTAGTGAACTTTGCCAGACTTGTTTTATTTGAACGCATAGATATTATTATCTCTGCTATGGTATGCATGAGCCTGCTCTTTACGGTAATAATTGCGAAGATGGTAGGAAGCATATTGCCTATTACGGCAAAGAAGGTACGCCTTGATCCCGCTATAATGGCAGGACCATTGATAACTACCATTGTTGATGCAGTGGCTCTTAGCATATATTTTGGAATTGCATCAAGAGTTTTAAATCTTTAAACGGCGAAAGCCGTTTTTTGTTGTAACCTATTTTTAATATATGTAGAACTTCGTTAATGTTATAATTTATATAATCGTATCCTGATAGTGGAGGTTTAAAGATGAGGATTTATAGAAAAGTTATTTCTTTTATTATAATATTAATTTTGCTTTTTTCTTTTATACATGCGGATTCCTATAATATTGTAGATGATAGGAAATATCTTATTAAGAACAGCTATGAAATAGTCAATGATGGATTAAACACGGTGTATAATTTGAATATAAAGGTTCTTGCAGGTGCAGATTCAAATTCACCCTATCAAAGAAGGCTCGGCTTTAGCATTTATCCTCTTCCAACTTCTTTTTTTACAGATGAGTGGGGAAATACTTATGGAATCATCAGTGTGGAAACCTTGCTGCCAGGGCAGAAGGTTGAGGTGGTAGTGGAAAAATCAATACTAAATGGTGGGATATTTTATGATGATAGTATTTATAGAATAAATGCAGATTATAGTGAATTTTTTAAAAACTCATTAAATTTTAAGTATATTAATCCAGGGGAAAAGGTTGAGAGTGACAATCATCAGATAAAGTCAAAAGCATTGGAGCTTGCTAAAACTGGTACAACATTAGAAAAGGCAAAAAAGATATATGATTTTGTAAACTTACATATAAAATACGATATAGATCCCAGATATGCCAATAAGGGAGCTTTGAGCGGGTTCATGACGGGCAGAGGGGTATGCGATGAATACGCTTCTTTGTTTACCGCTCTTTGCAGAGCTGCGGGAATACCTTCGAGACTTGTGGCAGGGTATTGGATAGAGCAGGATATGGAAGAGAACATAGGGATGGATGTATCCACAGAAAGACATGCCTGGAGCGAGTTTTATCTGCCTGGGGAAGGATGGATTCCTGTAGAGCCTACCTTCATATATACCTACAATGGAAAGCAGATACCTAATGAGTACTATTTTGCTAATATCAAGAGCGGAGATAGACATTTCATAAATAACTATGTGAGCAATCAGATTGAAAGTGATATAGACGTTCAGTATTCTTATTATAAATCAAGTGGCACGAGTTTAAAGATTATATCAGGTGAAGAAAGCATTAAGCTCTTGCCAAAGAGTGACAATAGCGTATTGAGGATGAATCTTTTAGATATAGAAGGCAACTGGGCTGCATCCTATATCCAAAAGCTGTATGAGGCAGGCATAGTATTTCCTAAGGAGGGCAACATGTACAAGCCCGGAGATAGTATAACAAGAGCTGAGTTTGCAGCTTATCTTGCCAATGCTATAGGCTTGGGAAAAACCGAAGGCAACGGAAATTATAAGGATGTATCCTATGAAAACCCCTATGCAGGCTATATTGAGGCTGCATCAGAGGCAGGGCTGATACAAGGATATAATGGATATTTTTATCCTGAGCAGAGCATAACAAGGCAAGATGCAGCAGTTATAATTATGAGAGCCTTGAAGCTTTTAAACAAAAACATAGAAACATATACTATACTAAACTTTAGAGACAAAAATACCATAGCTGATTATGCAATAGAGTCTGTAAAGTTAGTTTACGAGCTGAATATAATGAAGGGGAAGCCGGATAATCTATTTGCACCAAAAGATTTTACCACAAGGGCAGAAGCGGCCAAAATAATCTGTACTTTCGTTGAAGAATTGAAAAGACCTTAAAAAGGTCTTTTGCTTTTTGGGAAAAGATGCTATAATTAAGACGAACATATGTTCGCGTGGCTTTACATATAATTATAGTAAGAATAGATTAAAGTGCGGTGATATCATGAACAAAAGGATAATAATGCATGTGGATGCCAATTCCGCCTATCTGTCCTGGCAGGCTGCATATGATTTGCAGAGAGGGGCTGCAATTGATTTGAGGGATATTCCTTCTGTGGTGGGAGGCTCTCAAAAGGACAGAAGAGGAATAGTGCTGGCAAAAAGCATACCCGCCAAAGCCTTTGGGATACAAACAGGAGAAGTTATATGGCAGGCAAGACAGAAATGTCCTGGGCTAGTTGTAATACCGCCTAACTATGAGCTATATATGAAGGCCAGCAATGCATTATACTCTCTGATTAAAGATTATTCTCCCAAGATTCAGCGATTTTCTGTAGATGAGATGTTTTTAGATTATACCGGCATGGGGGCTTTTTTTGGAGAGCCTGTTGAGGCGGCACATAAAATAAAAGATAGAGTAAAAGAAGAATTGGGTTTTACTGTAAATATAGGTATAGGAGAGAATAAGCTTACTGCCAAGATTGCAGGTGACCTAAAGAAACCGGATATGGTACATACCCTTTACCATTATGAGATACCCTCAAAAATGTGGATTTTACCTGTAGAGGATTTATTTATGGTAGGGAGGAAAACCAAGAAAAAACTTAAAGAAATAAACATAAATACCATAGGGGATTTGGCTAATACAGATACCAAGTTTCTTCAAAATCGTTTAAAATCCTTTGGACTTCTCCTATGGCGGTATGCTAACGGAATAGAAGATTCGGCAGTATCGGGCAATACTTTGATGAATATAAAGAGTATAGGCAACAGCACAACTATAAAATTTGATGTGGAGGACAAAAAAACTGCCCACAAGGTGCTTTTTTCTCTCACAGAGTCAGTGGCCATGCGACTAAGGGGAGCCAAAGCGTGCTGCAGTATAGTGTCAGTTGAGGTCAGAACTTCCCAGCTAAACTTTTATTCTCATCAGAGAAAGCTCTTTACTCCTACATGTATAACATCTGAGATTTTTGCTATGGCAGCGGAGCTTTTTGAGGAGTGCTGGGGCGGAGAAAAAATAAGGCATTTAGGGGTAAGAGTCAGCGGGCTTTACGGAGATGATTTTGTTCAGTCATCCTTGTTTGATGATAGAAATAGAGAAAAAAGAGAAGCTCTAGACTCTGCCATAGATAGCATAAGATGCAAATATGGTAAAAGCTCTATAATGAGAGCAGTTTTGGCAGATTATGAGTTTTTGCCGGTCTCCGGAGGAGTCGGAGAGGATGATTATGCTATGATGAGCAGCATATTATGAGAGGTGGCAACCGTGAAATTAATGAGGAAACCCATAGAAGTGATAGCTTTGTTTGATTTTGAAGGCAATGCAGTACCCATACGCTTCAGGTACGAGGATGAAAGCCAGGGGCTATGTGTAATAAAGGTCGATAAGGTAATAAAAAAGGATAAGGATAAGTTCGCAGGTAACGCTATGATAAAATATACCTGCGAAACCTGCGATGATGGAGCAGTGAAATTATTTGAGTTGCGCTATGAGATAGACAGCCTCAAATGGTATTTGTATAAAATGTGAATACAGGTTCTGGGTGCTAGGTGCTGGGCTCTAGGCTCGGGATAGAGCTTTGGGGTTGAGAACGGGAACCACTGAAAGTCACTGAAGGGCACTGGACTACACGGTTAATTATTTTATTGATTTAATCATATTGACAAACTGTTTTAAATGGTAAACTACGAATAACTATGATGTATTAGTATAATAAAACTTCAGTGTTCTTCCGTGAAAAATTCCGTGTTTTTCCGTGGTTACCGTAACCCAAAACTAATGCTCGATTATCATATTATCTATGGGCATGCCGGGGGGGACTATGGGATAGACCCCTACATTTTTATCAATTTTACATTCTATCACTGTAGCTTTATTTGAGGCTACGGCTTGGGACAGTGCTTCTTCAAGTTCTGCCAAAGTTTCAACCTTTGCTCCGTTTAGCCTGTAAGCAGAGGCAAGCATCATATAATCCACATCATCTGTTAGCTCTGTTTGAGAGTAGCGCTCTTCTTGAAATAACTCTTGCCATTGCCTTACCATTCCCAGACTTCTATTATTGAAAAGAAGAGTTATAATAGGCAAATTATATTTTGAGACTGTAGCCAATTCATTGCAGTTCATCCTAAAGGATCCGTCACCAGCAATATGGAGTACCTTTTTGGTTGGATTGGCAATTTGAGCTCCTATTGAAGCTCCAAGGCCATAACCCATGGTACCCAATCCTCCTGAAGTGAGAAATCTACGTGAAGAATTCACCTTGCAGTATTGAGCCGCCCACATTTGGTGCTGTCCTACCTCCGTTACTATTATTGAGTTTTCACCAACTACCTTTTGAGCCAATGCCAATATGTTTCCGGGAGAGAATGCATTTAAAGCTTGCTTCCCTTTGGGAGCTAAACTTCTTATGCTGTTTAACCATTGTTTATTATCTTTTTTAGAAATTCTATCTTTCAGCGTTTGTAATATATTCTTAATATCTCCTTTCAGAGGAAGATGGATGTCTATATTTTTACCTATTTCAGAACTGTCTATATCTATATGAATTATCTTTGCTTTGGGGGCAAATGCATCCTTGGATCCTATTACTCTGTCGCTAAATCGGGCTCCTACTGCAATTATCAGATCGCTTTCAGTAACTGCTAGATTTGTTTCCTTATGGCCGTGCATACCCACAAGCCCCAGGGAAAGAGGATGACTCATGGGAAAACATCCTAATGACATAAGAGTATTAGCAACAGGTATAGATGCTTTTTCTGCCACACCCAAGAGCTCTGATTCTGCGGACGCATGGATGACTCCTCCTCCTGCATAAATTACCGGCTTTTCTGAAGCATCAATGGCTTTTGCAGCTTCCCATAGCAAATCCTCATCCATGATAGAAATTTCTTTCACTGTTATAGTCTGACTTTGTTGCATGTATTCACCCTTAGTAATAAAAATGTTTTTTGGTATATCTATGAGCACGGGACCTTTACGTCCATCCATAGCTATGCTGAATGCTTCTCTTATTATTAAGGGGAGCTCC
>JAQUTA010000131.1 GCA_028709965.1 Lutispora sp. | reverse complement strand
TAGCAGCAGGTATATACCTAGTATTCATGTATCAAGTGGGAGACAGAATAATAAATGAAGTAATAGATCAGCAACTGGCACAGCTGGATCAACTGGAGCAGAACATCCCAGAGAACAACCCTGCCCCCGTAGAGAACAGCCCAAATGCCGGTAACGACACTCCCGTCATTCTGAGCGAGCCTAAGAATCCTGACACCGTAGATAATAGCCCTCGTGCTGTTTCGCAACCTAAAGTCGATAACAACACCTCTGTCATTCTAAGCGAAGCTAAGAATCCTGCTCCTCTACCTAAGCAACCAGAAATAACCCGAGATCAACTAGTAGAAGTCAAAGATAAAATAACATCAGGAGACAAAGTCGCTATAGCCAATTTCGTAATGAAAAAGCTAACTCAAGATGACATAAAAGAGCTCACCAATCTTGTAGCGGGTGGTCTAACTCTAGAAGAAAAAAGAAGAGCAAAGGAGATAGCCTACTCAAGATTTTCCGGAGATGAAATAAATACTATAATTGAGCTATATGCAAAATACATAAAACAATAGGACTTTATGTCTAAACTTGTAACAAGTTAGTAGTATATAAGTCCTTGACTATTCTAATAAGTACCATTAATATTATACTTAGACATTATTTTACACATTTTGCGGGGGGGGGACGTAATTGAAGACTTATAGCAGGAAGGCTGCTTTGCTCCTTGTGGACATTGCAATAATAAACTTTTCTTTATACATAGCCTTGATATTTAGATTTGATGCTGCTATTCCTACCAATTATTTGAACATATACCTTCATTCCTTCGTAGCACTTACTTTCATAAAAATAATCATATTTATGACATTCGGACTGTATACCAGCCTGTGGAGATATGCAAGCATAGATGAGCTGATACAGGTTTTTTTTGCTGTTTTTGCAGCATCAATAGCGGAATATGTTTTTGGCACACTTCTATCAATGAAGCAGCCAAACTCAGTATATGCTATAAACTGCATGCTAACTCTTTTTTTCGTAGGATCAAGCAGAATCAGCTACAGAGTGCTAAGACGAGCCAAGCAAGTATACTTTCCTAATAAAGAAGAACAAAAAAGAGTATTGGTTATAGGAGGCGGTCAGGCAGGCTCCATGGTAATCAAAGAAATGAAAGAAAACCCAGATATGAAGTATTTACCTGTGGCAGTAATAGATGACGATAAGAGAAAATATCATTCCTCCATACATGGAATACCCGTGGAAGGCGGAAGGAATAAAATTCTTAATATAGTGGACAAGCGTCAGATAGATGAGATAATAATAGCCATGCCTGCAGCACCAAAAAGCGAAATATCAGAAATGCTCAGAATATGCAAAAAAACCAAATGCAAGCTAAAGACTTTGCCCGGTGTATATGAGCTGATTGATAATAGGGTGAGCATAAAGCAAATAAGAGACGTAAAGATAGAAGATTTGCTGGGCAGAGATGAGATAAAACTGGACAATAACAGTATAAGCAAATATCTCCAAGGTGAGACAATATTGGTCACCGGCGGCGGTGGCTCTATAGGCTCTGAGCTTTGCAGACAAATAGCAAAATTCAAGCCCAAGAAGCTTATAGTGTTTGATATATATGAAAACAACGTCTATGACTTGGAAAATGAAATGAAGTACATATATAAAGATAAATTAGATTTGGAAATAATAATCGGCTCCGTAAGGGATAAAAACAGACTGAGAGAAGTATTTGCAAAGTATAGACCCGGCGTAGTATTTCATGCAGCAGCCCACAAACATGTACCTCTCATGGAGAACAATCCCAATGAAGCTATTAAAAATAATGTATTTGGAACTCTTAATACCGCTCAATGTGCCAATGAATTTGGGGCAAAGAAATTTGTCCTAGTATCTACAGATAAAGCTGTGAACCCAACAAATATAATGGGCGCAACCAAGAGAATGGCTGAGATGATAGTCCAATCCATGGACAAGATGAGCAAAACAGAATTCGTAGCAGTGAGATTTGGCAATGTATTGGGCAGCAACGGCAGCGTCATACCCCTATTCAAAAAGCAAATAGCCCATGGAGGTCCGGTCACCGTCACCCATCCTAAAGTCACCAGATTCTTCATGACCATACCGGAGGCATCACAGCTGGTGATCCAAGCAGGAGCCATGGCCAAAGGCGGAGAAATATTTATCCTGGATATGGGCGAATCAGTAAAAATAGATGACCTGGCAAGAGACTTAATAAGGCTCTCCGGCTTCGAACCGGACAAGGATATAAAGATAGAATATACCGGCCTAAGACCCGGCGAGAAACTCTATGAAGAGCTCCTCCTGGCAGAAGAAGGCATCCAAACCACAACCCACGATAATATATTTGTGGGGAAACCACTGGAGCTCAGCTTCAATGAGGTAATGATGAAACTCAAATATGTGGATAACTCGATGCAAGATCATGCGGATTTAAATAAAGTTATAGAAAAAATCGTCCCTACATATAAAAGAGCGGTGAATGAAGCAGCAGTGGGACAGGAGTGACTTATAGAGGAACTATGGGGATACACCGCAAAGAGGTGTGTCCCTGTTGTACTTATAGCATCAATATTAGGAGTATAACTATAGTGACAATGCCGTGAGTAGGGTGAAAGGACCACAACCACAAGATGTTGCAGAAAAAAGTCAAGAAAAAAATTCTTTATGCAAGATATAGATTAGATAAACCACTTGGTTCTAAATATTTATACATAGTATAATCTAAATGATGAAGGGAGTGATCTTGTGAAAAAGAAAAATGATATTGCAATTCGTTCGAGTGCAGCAGAATACCTGACATACATTGCAGCAACAGGCGATGATTCTCAAAGCTTTGAAATGAGATATGAAGACGAGAACATTTGGCTTACACAAAAGATGTTAGCAGCTTTATACGATGTAGAAATTCCGACAATCAATGAACATATCAAGAAAATCTTTTGTGATCACGAACTTCAAGAGGAAGCAACTATTAGGAAATTCCGAATAGTTCAAACTGAAGGTTCACGTCAGGTGAACAGAGAAGTGAAACATTACAATCTGCAAGTTATTATTTCTGTTTGTAAAGGATTTTACGATATAAACTTCATTGGGCAATTCATGGGCAGACTGCTGCAGAAGTCATCTTCAAGCGTGCAGATGCAGAAAAGGAACATATAGGGTTGACGAATTGGAAAGACGCGCCGAATGGAAAAATCCAGAAATTTGATGTATCAGTTGCTAAGAATTATTTGAGTGAATCAGAAATGGCACAATTACAGAGACTTGTTTCCGCTTATTTAGATATTGCAGAGGACATGGCGCTCAGGCATATTCCGATGACCATGAGTGACTGGGAAACACGACTGAACCGTTTTATAGAAGCCACTGACCGCAATGTTTTGCAAGATGCGGGAAAGGTGACAGCTGAAATTGCTAAAGCTCATGCAGAGAGTGAATTTGAGAAATATCGAATTATTCAGGATAGGCTGTTTAAAAGCGATTTTGATAAGATTTTGGAAAGTACGAAAGAGGAGTAAACCAACTGTCAACGATTTGTTGACAGTTCAAAGCGCGCATAAATTTTCAAGGTCATAACAATGGATAAAAAATCTGGTGGGTTTACTTTAGTAGAATTAATTGTTGCCATAGCAATACTAGGAATCATTACAGCAGTAGCTGTTCTAAGATTAACTGGATTCAAAAGCAAGGCAGAAGAAAGTGTGTGTGCCGCTAATCGGAAAACCGTAGAAAGAATGTACTTTGCTTTTCTGGTTGAAAATGATATTGATGGTGAAAGTGTCTTTGATCAATTTCTTATTGAAAATTTCAAAGAGGTATGCCCAGCAGGAGGAACTATTACTTATGAAGAAGGTAATGTGAAGTGTAGTTTGCATAAAGACTTAGGTGATGAAAATGAAGATGAAGATGAGCCACCAGAAGATGAAGTGCCTTGGTTGTGATTGGATGGTGAGGCCGACGTGAGTATCGGAAAAGAATAACAAGGGCAAAAATGTAGTAATAGCAAGGGTTTTATAGGTTGAGTATGTAGTTGGATTATTACAGAATGGTTACAGGTATAACCATTCAATCAGTGGAAACACTGAACGCATTGGAATTATACATGTTATAGGGGTTTTGGTTTTTGTTTTTTATAGAGAACTTTAATGGTTTTATACATATTATAGAGGTTTTATAAATTTTACATACATAAATAGATTTTAGTAAGGGGGATTATCATGGTAGAGAAGATTTGGCTTTCATCACCCCATATGAGCGATGAAGGATATGAACAAGATTATATTAAGGAAGCTTTTGATACTAATTGGATTGCGCCATTAGGA
>JAQUTA010000130.1:3132-4332 GCA_028709965.1 Lutispora sp. | reverse complement strand
ATTGTATTTTTTTTGAAACCTCTGGCAATAATACTGGTGGAGGTGTAACAAATGAAATTTGATGAATTTTTCTCAAGACGTAAAATTTTTATCCCTGTTGTCATCATAATAATTGCAATGTTAGCGACGGTAGGCGCATGGCAGTATAGGAATTATCTGGACAACAGATATTCCGGTATGGATTTTGAAAGAGGATTAGATGAATTTGAAGATTTGGAGGAAGAGCCGGGTTCATTGGGGGGTGGAGTCAGTATTGTAGAACAGGATGCACTGGAGCAGACAGAAGATAAGGGACAAGATATTAAAGAAGTAAATGTTACTGAGCCCTCCAAACCCAAACTTTCTGAGAACAAAAAAGAAGATATAACTATTCCAGCAATAAAGATGCAAGAGGCAAAGGTTGAGACAATGTTGACTCCCGTATTTGGCACAATATGCTTAGACTTCTCAGATAGTGAACTTCTTTATTCAAAGACACTTGATATGTGGACTACCCATGAAGGCTTAGACATAAAGGCGGAAGAAGGCAGTCAAGTCAGGGCTGCAATGGATGGAAAAATACATGAAGTAACAAATGATCCTCAATGGGGTATGACTATAGCTATAGATCATGGAAGCGAAATAATGACTATATATAGTAATCTATCAACTTTGGATATGGTTACTATAGGCCAAGAAGTCAAAAAAGGTGACGTAATAAGCGGCATTGGTAAGACAGCCTTGATTGAGATAGCAGAAGAGCCTCATCTCCATTTTGAAATAATGAAGGATGGCAAAAGTTTGGATCCCAAGATTTACTTACCCAAGCAATCCTTGAAACGATAGGAGCGTGAGCTTAATAAATGTTCTATATTGATGAAATTCAGCATATGAATGTAAAAAAGACACAGATAAGGGGGTATAGTAATTGAAGGATTACATCGAAGAGAGAGCGCTTGAGATAGCAAAATATATAATAAGCAGCAGGACAACAGTCAGAGATGCAGCCAAAATATTTGGTGTAAGCAAGAGCACAGTACATAAGGATGTTACCGAGAGACTGCCTAAAATTAATCCGGTGGTGGCTCTTCAGGTTAAGGAAATAATGGATAAGAACAAGGCAGAAAGGCATATAAGAGGCGGAAAAGCAACTAAAATGAAGTATCAAACCTTAAATGTATAACCCCCGCTTTGTCATTAAAGCTCCGGTAGAGAAATTTG
>JAQUTA010000130.1:0-3032 GCA_028709965.1 Lutispora sp. | reverse complement strand
GCAAGGCTGATGCTGGGGAGGACACCAGGTAATATCGTAGCAATAAGACCCTTAAGAGATGGTGTAATATCGGATTATAATATTACTGAGAAGATGCTTAGATATTTTATAGATAAAGCTATAGGCAAAAGGAGAATTTTAAAACCCAGAATGGTTGTATGTGTACCAAGTGGGGTCACTGAGGTAGAGAAAAGAGCAGTCATGGATGCAGCAAATCAAGCAGGTGCAAGGACCACAAGACTTATTGAGGAGCCCATAGCTGCAGCTATCGGAGCGGGGCTTGACATATCCAAAGCCAGTGGAAACATGATCATAGACATTGGTGGAGGCACTTCTGATATCGCTGTTATTTCTTTGGGCGGCATAGTTGTTTCCTCTTCTATAAAGGTTGCAGGAGACAAATTTGATGAAGCAATAGTAAGATACATGAGGAAAAAGCATAATGTGATGATCGGAGAGAGAACATCAGAGGAATTAAAAATGAAAATCGGCACTGCTTATCCCAGGGATGAAGAAGCTAAGATGGAAGTGAGAGGTAGAAACCTTATTTCAGGTCTTCCCAAAACAATGGAGGTCACAGCAGAGGAAATGTTAGAAGCACTAAATGAACCCGTATCTTCTATTGCAGACGCTGTACACTCGGTGCTGGAGAGAACTCCACCGGAGCTTGCTGCAGATATCAGCGATAGGGGCATCGTCATGACAGGAGGAGGCTCTTTGCTATATGGTCTAGACAAGCTTATTTCCAAGAGGACTGGCATACCTGTGTATATCGCTGAGGATCCTGTATCCAGTGTTGCTCTAGGAACAGGCAAAGCACTGGAATCCATAGACCATTTGGAGACTTCAGACATCAACTCCAATAGAAGATTGAGTAGTTATTAGAGGAACTAGTCTCCAGTCTCCGGTCCCCAGTCTCCAGAGGGCTAACCTAATCTGGCGACTGGCGACTAGAGACTGGAGACTGTTTTTTTATTTCCCCTAAACAATCTAAGTATAAATGCCGATATAATATATTGATATTATAAAATATAATAAGGATCAGGTGATATAGTGATTAGAGGCTTGTACATATCAGCATCAAGTGCTGTTTCTGAAGGAAAAAGAATAGATACAATCAGCAATAATATTGCCAATGCAAATACAACAGGTTTTAAAAAAGACATGCTCATTACTGAGAGCTTTCCTGAGGTGCTTGTAATGCAAATGGGGGGAGCATCTACCGGCAGTATAAGTGGTATTAGGATGCCTGCTCCTTTCAACTATATTGGCACTTTAAATGCGGGAGTTCATGTGGATGTTGTAGCTACTGACTTTGCTCAAGGTCATCATGACCCTACAGGAAATCCTTTAGATGCTGCCATATCAGGCAAAGGCTTTTTCACAGTAGAAGCCAATGGGGGAGAAAGATACACTAGGGATGGCAATTTCCTCATAGATGGTGAAGGTTATCTGGTCAACAAGGATGGATATAAGGTTTTAGGAGAGAAAGGGTACATAAAAATCAGTGACGGTGATATTAAAATAAATGGAAAAGGTGAAATAACATCAGAAGGTGTTTTCATTGATAAGCTCAAAACCGTTGACTTTCAGGATTATAGTGCTTTGATGAAAGAAGGGGACAACCTTTATGCAATAATTTCTGAGGAGTGGGCTGGCAATGAGAAGGCATTTGAGGGCATTGTTCACCAAGGCTTTATAGAAGGCTCCAATGTAAATTCGGTGAAGGAAATGGTAGATATGATAACCATGCTTCGATCTTATGAAGCAAATCAAAAGCTTATAAAGGCTCATGATGAGTTATTGGGCAAGGCAGTAAATGAAGTAGGAAGATTATAGGGGGTATATATAAATGATGAGAGCACTTTGGACTGCAAGCACAGGCATGGTGGCACAACAGCTTAATGTAGATAATATATCTAACAACTTAGCCAATGTGAATACAATTGGCTACAAAAAATCCAGAGCAGAGTTTAAGGACCTTCTTTATGAAACTTTGGAGAAAGAAACCATGAGGGATGGAGAAGGAAAGCCCGTCAGCGTTCAAGTAGGACATGGTGTAAGGGCTGCTGCCATAAATAAGTTTTTTACCACAGGCAACTTGGAGCAGACTTCAAATCCTTATGATTTAGCCATAGATGGAAAAGGCTTTTTCAAGGTTATGGGACCTAATGGAGAAGAACTATATACCAAAGATGGAAGCTTTAAGCTTTCCATTGAAGATGATGCATCTAGATTGGTCACTTCTGATGGCTATTTCGTAATGGGCAGCGGCGGAGAAATAGATTTGGGTGCCGATGTGAAACAGGTTATTATTGATGAAGCAGGCAATATCGTTGTGAAAAGGGGCGATGATACTTTAGAAGAGATAGACAGATTAATCATAACCACTTTTGCCAATCCGGCAGGCTTAGAGAGCATAGGCAGCAACTTTTATCAAAAGACAGGTGCTAGCGGAGAGCCCGTTGATGTAGACGATGATGGCTCTGGAGGGTCAATACTTCAGGGATTTTTGGAGTACTCCAATGTGCAGATTGTAGAGGAAATGGTGAAGCTGATTCAAGCCCAGAGGGCCTATGAAATAAATTCAAAATCAATTCAGACAGCAGACGAAATGCTTAGCATGGCGAACAATTTGAGAAGATAGCAATTTGAGGTGAAAGATTTGATAAATCCCATTAATTCAGATAATAATATACAAATGAGGGCAGCTTTAAGCAATGCCAAAGCGGCACAGGAAGAGTCCTTTGATGAAATATTACAAAGGGCTTCTGAAAATAAGGATGAAGCAAAGCTGAGGGAAGTATGCAATAATTTGGAATCCGTATTTTTGAATATGATGTTCAAAAGCATGAGAAGCACCGTGCAAAAATCCGATCTTTTGGGTGATAGCTTTGCCACAGAGACCTATGAAGATATGCTCTATGAGAATTTTGCAGAGGAAGCATCCAAAGCAAAGGGACTTGGCTTGGGCGAAATTCTATACAAGCAGCTGTCGGCAAATATAAAAAGAGATGAAGTGGAATAGTATG
>JAQUTA010000129.1:2311-4351 GCA_028709965.1 Lutispora sp. | reverse complement strand
CCTTCATGAAGCGCTTATAGAAGCAGATGCACCAAGGGGGATATCCAGCATTATAATCCTTTCCGTGTTTTTCAGTGTTAATTCCGTGTCTTTCAGTGGTTTCCGCCTTCTCTTTATGTCGCATTCTTTATATATTACGCAGATGCGAGACGTTATGATATCTGTATTTTGTTTGGAGGTTTAAGAAATAATAGTAATACTGGATTGCTATTGGAACCTTTCATTAGTGAATTGAGAAGATTTGATAAAAAAAGTCTATAGGGTAACTGCAATACGCATCTGTAATAAAATATAATTATTGAAGGGGATATTATAATGGGTTTTTTCGATTTAAAGGCTATTTGCGGCGTATGTGATAGAGAAACGGGACTAAACAGATTCAAAGTTAAGAAACCCAACGCATGGATATGTCCTGAATGTTTAAAAAAAGCAGGCGGGATTACATCCGTAGATTTTTCAAAAGTTACTATAGAAGATATAAAACAAATGATAGAAGAAAAAGAATGGAAACAAGAAAAAAGAAGCAATGCTTTTATTAATGAACCATTATCTACAGCAGAAGGAATGTATAGATACTGCATTGAAAATAACTTGGGCTCTGGGTGGAATGAAAAATGGGGCGGAAAGCATTTTAAAATAATTGAAAATAATCTATTGGATGGTGAAAAAGTACATTTGACATTTATAGGATTGCACAATTATATTTCCGCAACAAAGCATGGCAATAATTTTGCTTATGCAATTACCAATAAGCGTATTATGATGGCACAAAAAAATACAATAGCTGGGGAAAAGTTTCAATCTGTATCATTAGATAATATTAATGATATTACATTTAAATCAGGAGTTGCACTGGGTACTGTTACAGTAGATACTATTAAGGAAACTTTTAATATCGGATTAAGTAAAGTTTCTGCAAAATTAATCAATTCCAAAATTCATGAAGTGATAAATGACATTAAAAATAATAAAGGAAATGGAAAATTAGAATCTAATGATGCCGCTTCTACGGCTGATGAATTAAAGAAATTTAAAGAACTTCTTGATATGGGTGCTTTAACGCAAGAAGAATTTGACATTAAGAAGAAGCAACTATTAAACTTATAAAATTTTAAGATTATATTACATAGCATGACCGTGCATGCTGATAGGACAGGCTTTAGGGTAGAGCCAGCACACATGCCTTCATCAAGATAGGAGTTATCTAGGGTTCAAGCATGTGGGTCATGGGACAACGCTAGACGCAATCTTCTATTTTGACTTAAGCAAAAGCACAGTCAAAATTTATAGCGGGTACATGTGCAGATGATTAATCTTATAAAAAAAGAAATTCGTTGAAGGATGTATTGAAAAATATAATCTCCCAGATTATATAGAATTAGATATTAAATTAATTCCTCAACAGAAAAAATATATAAATTATTATCTTTATGGATACCGCAGACACCATATGCAGCCGCTGCGGCAAGGAACGGCTGGCTTAAGGGTGCAAAGACAGCCGCCGGTATCGAAGCAAGATCAAATGATTTCATTACAAGAGAAGAGGTAGCTAAAATAATATATGATTGTATTATAAAAAGTGATTCAACTGGAGTAAAATAGCATAAACTTTTCCATAAAAGCCTTCAAATTAGTGCTTATAATTTTGGAGACTTTGTTTTTCCCTTATAGAAAGACATACTTGAAATTGTTTTGAAAATGCTAAATAGATGTAGCAAACTATGAAAATTAACAGACTATTGACAAAATGTACTCCAATGCTGTACAATGTAGTATAATTGTGAAAAATGGCTGTGAAGAGGACAGTAGCGGGAGAATATGCATCCTAGAGAGATAATCAATGGGTGAAAGATTATTTGCAAAGCTTTTGACGAAGATCACCTCGGAGCCGGATGCCTGAAATACAGTAAGACATTCCCCAGTCATGGGTTAAATTGACCGAGAGACAGACGTATTTTGTGCTGTAATGAGGGTGGTACCACGTGTCTAAACGTCCCTATGGTTTTTGCCATAGGGCTTTTTACTTTTATTTATACAAAA
>JAQUTA010000129.1:0-2211 GCA_028709965.1 Lutispora sp. | reverse complement strand
TTTGAAGTATTAGAAGAGCTTTCAGGAAAAAACTTGGAATATATAGAATATGAGCAGCTGATGCCTTTTGTGAAAGCTGATAAAAAGGCATTTTATGTAACTGTTGCAGATTATGTAACTATTGAGGATGGTACAGGTATAGTTCATACAGCTCCTGCATTTGGTGAGGATGACTACAACACAGGCAGAAGATACGACTTACCTGTATTCCAACCTGTAGACGAGACAGGAAAGTTCACAGCCACGCCTTGGGAAGGCAGATTCGTAATGGATGCGGATTTGGATATAATCAAATGGCTTGCTGCCGAAGGAAAGCTTTTCAAGAAAGAAAAGATGGAGCATAATTATCCCCACTGCTGGCGCTGCCAGACACCACTTCTCTATTATGCTAAGCCTGGCTGGTATATAGAGATGACCAAGCTTAGAGATCAATTGGTGGAAAACAATAGCAAGGTAGAATGGTACCCTGACTATGTAGGTGAGAAACGTTTCGGCAACTGGCTGGAAAATGTTAATGACTGGGCTTTGTCCAGAAACAGATATTGGGGAACACCTTTGAACATTTGGAGATGCGAGTGCGGTCACACTACCTCTGTAGGTTCAAGAAAAGAACTGGCGGAGAAAGCCATAGAAAAAATAGATGAGACTATAGAGCTTCACAGACCCTATGTGGATGATGTTCATATCAAATGTGATAAATGCGGTGGTACCATGACCAGAGTTCCAGAGGTTATAGACTGCTGGTTTGACAGCGGTGCCATGCCTTTTGCACAGCATCATTATCCCTTTGAAAATATGGAAAACTTCCATGAATTATTTCCTGCAGATTTCATATGCGAGGGCATAGACCAGACCAGAGGGTGGTTTTACTCCCTTATGGCAATATCCACCTTTGTGATGGGAACTTCTCCGTACAAGAGAGTCTTGGTAAATGATTTGATATTGGATAAGGAAGGCCGCAAGATGTCAAAGTCCAAGGGCAATACAGTAGATCCCTTTGACATGTTTGACAGATATGGAGCTGATGCTTTGAGATGGTATTTGCTTTATGTATCACCAGCTTGGACACCAACCAAATTTGACGAGGATGGGCTCAAGGAAGTTCTTAGCAAATTCTTCGGAACATTGAGAAATGTATATTCCTTCTTCACTCTATATGCAAACACAGATGAGATAGATCCAAGAGATTTTTTCATAGAGTATAAAGACAGACCTGAATTGGATAGATGGATATTATCTAAATACAACAATCTTCTTGCTCAAGTTGAATATGAAATGTCCATATACGACCTTACTAAATCGGTGAGGAAGATCCAGGACTTCGTCAATGAGGATCTTTCCAACTGGTATATTAGGCGCTCAAGAAGAAGATTTTGGGTAACTGAGCTTACGGAAGATAAAAAGGCAGTATATAATACTACCTATGAAATACTTGTAGGATTGACAAAGCTTATAGCACCTTTTTCTCCCTTTATGGCTGAGGAAATGTTTAAAGATCTTACCGGGGAGCTTTCAGTTCATACAGCAGATTATCCTGTTGCAAACAGAGAATTATTAGAATCTCGCATAGAGGAAAGAATGGATTTGGTCAGAGATCTAGTGGGTCTTGGAAGATCAGCCAGGGAGCAAGTAAGAATCAAGGTAAGGCAGCCAATATCTGAAGTTTTGATAGATGGCAAATATGAGGAGCTAATACTGGACTTAGTGCCTTTGATCCAAGAAGAGCTTAATGTAAAAGAAGTAATATTTGCAAAGCATCTTGATGAATATATGGAGTTTAGCTTAAAGCCAAACTTCAAAGTAGCAGGCTCTATACTGGGCTCAAAGATTAAGTTTTTGGGCAAAGCCTTGGCAGAGCTAGATGGAGCAGTGGCAGTTAAACAGTTGGAAGCAGGAGAAACCTTAAAGCTAACAGTAGATGGAGAAGTAATTGACGTGGTAAAAGACTATGTATTGATCACCATATCAGCCAAAGAAGGCTTCACTGTAGCTATGGCAAACAATCTGTTTGTAATTCTAGAAACTACCCTGACTCAGGAGCTCATCGACGAAGGCTACGCAAGGGAATTTATCTCCAAGGTTCAGCAGATGAGAAAGAACAATGGCTATGAGATGATGGACAGAATAAAGATTCATTATGATGGTGATGACGACATAGCCAAAGCTGTGGAACTCCATAAAGAATATATAATGAAGGAAACCCTGGCAGAG
>JAQUTA010000035.1 GCA_028709965.1 Lutispora sp. | reverse complement strand
TTTTCAGCTTATCAAGCTCTTCTTTCATAAGCTTCTTGCTCTCTGCTAATATATCTTTAAGTCCTGTGCCTTTATTGGAATTTGCTAATATTACAGTTATCTCTTTTTGAGCAAAATACCTCTTCCACATCTTATTAATCTCAGGGTCAGATATATCGCTTTTATTTAACACAATTATTCTCTTCTTATTTCCTACTATACTATCTACTTCTGGATTTCTGCTACTTATAGGGATTCTAGCATCCAATAGCTCAATCACAACGTCTACTAATTTTAGCTCTTCAGCAATTTTTCTTCGTGCTTTTACCATATGACCCGGGTACCATTGAATATTCATATAAATCACTCTCCAAGTGTATTATATACATTATTTACTGAATTAACAAAGGGCTGATATAAATATCAGCCCTTCTCTTACAAAATTTCCTTAATTTTTGCTGCCTTGCCCACTCTTTTTCTCATATAGTTAAGCTTAGCTCTTCTAACTTTACCTTTTCTCACAACTTCAATTCTATCAATTCTAGGCGAATGAATCGGGAAAGTTCTTTCAACGCCCACGCCATAAGCAACTCTTCTAACTGTAAAGTTTTCTGTCAAGCCTCCGCCTTGTCTCTTTAGCACAAAGCCTTCAAAAGCCTGCAATCTTTCACGAGCACCTTCTACAACCTTAACAAAAACTTTAACTGTATCGCCAACATTAAATTCAGGTATATCTTTCTTAATTTGTTCACTTTCAATAAGTTTTATTAGATCCATGTTGTCCCTCCTTCCTTCATAGACGTTCATATACTCAGATAGCGGACCGCCCATTATAACATTGAAATTATATCATATGAATAGGCTATATGCAACAAAATTGGAGATTTATTTTTCTTCCTCAATAATCCGATTTAATATTTGTTTTTCTTCTTTTGTTAAATCAAGTATATCCAAAAGATCAGGTCTTTTAAGATAAGTTTCTTTTAAAGAATAATAATTTCTCCATTTTTCTATGTTTTCGTGATGACCCGAAAGCAATATATCTGGAACTTTCATTCCTCTATAATCAACCGGTCTAGTATATTGAGGGTACTCCAGTAAACCATTGCTGAAGCTCTCTATGTTGTGAGAATCTTCTTCTTTCAATACTCCAGGCAATAGTCTTGAAATTGCATCTACAATGGCCATGGCAGCTATTTCGCCGCCTGTCAATATGAAATCACCAATATATATTTCTTCATCAACTATGCTTTGTACAACCCTTTCGTCTATGCCTTCATAATGTCCACATATAATTATTACATTATCATGCTGTAAAAGTTCTTTAGCCTTATTTTGCGAAAACGTTTTACCCTTGGGGCTCATAAGTATAACATGAGGTTTAACATCTAGCATCTTAGTTATTTCCTCAACTGCAGAAAATATTGGCTGGCACTGCATTACCATCCCAAGACCCCCGCCATAAGGGTAATCATCCACCCTTTTATGCTTATCTTGAGAATAATCCCTCAAATTATGAAAATTTAAATCTACTGCACCGTTCTTCCTTGCTCTGCCAATAATACTGCCGCCTAGAACAGCCTCAAACATCTCAGGGAAGAGGGTGACTACATCAAATCTCATCTATACCAAACCTTCCGGTAATTCAACAATCATTTTCTCATTTTCCATATCTACTTTCTTAAATATGCTTTTCAAGCCAGGTATTAAAATCTCCTTTGCTTCTGACTTTACAACAAACACATCATTACTCCCAGTTTCAATAACATCCACTACTTTTCCTAAAGCTTCACCATCTTCTGTCAAAACCTGAAAGCCAATTAAATCGCAAATTAAAAATGTATCCTCAGGCAGTTTGACAGTATCCTTCCTGTGAACCTTAATGTATTTATTTCTCAACTTTTCAGCAGCCTGAACATCATCAATATCTTTAAACTTAATAATAACCATATTCTTTAAGTATTTAATATCGCTGATATCAAGAGATATTAATTTAGTATCTTCTTCAACATATACTAAATTTAATTGCTCAAATCTTTCAATATTATCCGTTAGAGGATAAACCTTTACTTCTCCTCTAAGTCCATGTGTATTTACAATTTGACCAACACTTATATACTCTAACATAATTTCACCTGCAATAGATTATAATATGGAGGTTGTTATAGAGCCTCCATATTATAGTATTTCCACTATCACTTTCTTATCCATCTTTACGGCTGCTGATTTCACAACTGTTCTGATAGCTTTTGCTATTCTGCCTTGTTTCCCTATTACTTTTCCCATATCTTCAGGAGCAACTGTCAGCTCTATAATGATTGATTTGTCTCCTTCAATCTCTTTAACCTTTACTTCTTCAGGCTTATCAACCAAAGCTTTTGCAATGACTTCAATCAAATCTTTCAAAATTAACACTCCCAATAGATTTTATTCTATTATTCCTGTTTTCTTTAATAGTGACTTTACAGTATCTGAAGGCTGTGCTCCAGTCTCCAACCATTTCTTTGCTTTTTCAGCATCGATTTTAATTTGAGATGGTTCTGTTATAGGATTATAATAACCTATTTCCTCAATAAACTTGCCATCTCTTGGAGATCTTGAATCAGCAACTACCACCCTGTAAAAAGGTGCTTTTTTAGCTCCTATTCTTTTAAGTCTAATTTTTACTGCCATTTTTTCACCTCCTTCAAAAAAAATTTGATTTATCTAAAGAAAGGAAGTCTCTTTTTACCCTTCTTCATATCTTTTCCCATGTCAGCAAATTGCTTCATCATCTTTCTTGTTTGCTCAAAGTTTTTAATTATTTTATTTACATCTTGAATCGTAGTACCGCTGCCTAATGCTATTCTTTTCCTTCTGCTGCCATTTAGTATGGATGGTTCCAATCTTTCTTTCTTGGTCATTGACTTTATAATAGCTTCCACTCTTACAATCTCTTTGTCATCAACTTCCATTCCTTTTAGCTTGCCTGCATTCATTCCAGGTATCATATCTACCAATTGACTGAGAGATCCCATTTTTTTCATTTGCTGAAGCTGATCCAAAAAGTCCTCAAAGCTAAATTGCTGAGTTCTTATTTTTTTCTCTAATTCCATAGCCTTTTTATCGTCTATATTAAGCTGAGCTTTTTCAATAAGGCTTAAAACATCACCCATACCCAGTATTCTAGATGCCATTCTATCAGGGTGAAAAGGTTCTAAATCTGACATTTTTTCGCCCATTCCTGCATATTTTATTGGCTTACTGGTAACAGCTTTTATAGATAAAGCTGCCCCACCTCTAGTGTCTCCATCGAGCTTTGTAAGTATTACTCCATCTAATCCAAGTTTTTGATTGAAACTCTCTGCTACATTTACTGCATCCTGACCAGTCATGGAATCAACTACTAGCATAATCTCTGTAGGTCTTATATTGTCTTTAATTTCTAAAAGCTCATCCATAAGTTCTTCATTAATATGAAGCCTTCCTGCTGTATCAATTATCAAAACATCATTCCCTGATTTGCTTGCATGCTCTATAGCAGCTTTGCAAATATCTACCGGTTTTGTCTTATCTCCAAGAGAAAAAACATCTGCCTCTACCTGCCCAGCTACAACATGAAGCTGTTTTATTGCTGCAGGCCTATAAATATCACAGGCCACTAAAATAGGTTTCTTGCCTTGTTTTTTTAGATTCAAAGCAAGTTTGCCACAGGTTGTGGTTTTGCCGGCTCCTTGCAGTCCAACCATCATAATGATTGTTGGAGGTTTTGATGAAAAAACTATTTTGCTTTGCGTATTCCCCATAAGCTGAGTAAGTTCATCATTAACAATTTTAATAACCTGTTGACCAGGAGTAAGGCTTTCCATTACCTCATGTCCCACTGCCCTATCAGTAACTCTTGAAACAAAATCCTTTACAACCTTGAAGTTAACATCAGCTTCCAAAAGAGCCATTTTAACTTCTCTCATAGCTTCTTTTACATCTTTTTCATTTAATTTACCGCTGCCTCTAAGTTTCTTTAGGGTTTCTTGCAGTTTATTGGCCAAACCTTCAAAAGCCATTCAATCTCCTCCCGGAAGTTTATTCCAGTCTTTCTACAAAGCTTTTAATACTTCTTATTCTGTTTTTTATATCTGAGATAACTTCATCATCAGTATTTATTATTTCATCTAGCATATCGCTTACTTTCGCTAACAAGGATCTCTGTAGGAGGAACTTGTCTACTAAACCCAATCTACTCTCATACTCCTCCAAAATACCTTCTGCCCTTTTCAAGGCATCATAGACGCCTTGCCTGCTAATCCCTATCTGTTCTGATATTTCACTTAAAGAAAGATCATCGCTATAGTACAATTCTACAATATCTCTTTGTTTTTCCGTCAATAATTGCCCATAAAAATCAAACAACAATGTTTTTTGTACTATATCTTTTATCATAGCATACACCCCAAAATACCAATGTAAAGGTTAAAGCCTTTACATTGGTATTTTAAATCAAATAGGAAGCTCTGTCAACAAAATTATTCAGGAAATATGGCATTAGCAAAATCTACTGGGTCAAAATCCTGTAAATCATCTATTTTTTCTCCAACTCCTACAAGTCTAACTGGAACATTGAGCTCCGACTTGATTGCTATAACTATACCTCCCTTAGCTGTCCCATCAAGCTTTGTCAAAACAATTCCTGTAATGTCTGCGGCCTCTTTAAATACTTTAGCTTGTATTATGGCATTTTGACCTGTGGTTGCATCCAATACAAGATAAACTTCTCTATGGGCTTCAGGATACTCTCTATCAATAATACGAAATATTTTTTTTAATTCTTCCATAAGATTCTTTTTATTGTGCAGTCTACCTGCTGTATCACAGATTATAACATCTGTCTTCCTAGATTTCGCTGCACTTATGGCATCAAAAATTATTGCTGCAGGATCCGCTCCTTCTTGATGCTTAATTATATCTGCACCGACTCTGTTGCTCCATACTTCAAGCTGTTCTATTGCCGCAGCTCTAAATGTATCTGCAGCTGCAATAAGTACCTTTTTCCCCGCCTGCTTATATCTATTGGCGATTTTACCAACTGAAGTTGTTTTGCCAACTCCATTAACTCCTATGAGCACAATTATCTGTGGATACTCATTGGAAACCGGTGCAACATCTTTAGACATGACCCTTAAAACTTCTTGCTTGAGCAGTTCAATAACAGCTTTTGGATCATTAATCTTTTGCTCTTTTACCTCTTTTTTAATTCCTTCTAGTAATTTCATGGTAGTTTCTACACCAACATCAGAAGTAATCAATATTTCTTCTAGTTCGTCAAACAAGTCTTCATCAATGGTTTTAAAGCTGCTTAAGACAGAATTAATTCTATCGGTAATATTATTTCTTGTCTTAAAGAGTCCATCTTTTAATTTTTTAAATAAATCTGCCATAATAAATCCCTCCATAATATCTAACTGACTTTATCTTCAAATTTTACTGATAAGAGCTTTGAAGTGCCCGTATCTTCCATGCTCACTCCATACAAACAATCCGCAACTTCCATGCTGCCCTTCCTATGAGTTATTATAATAAACTGAGTTGAAAAATCCCGTAAAAATGCAGCATACCTATCTACATTTGCATCATCTAATGCAGAATCGATTTCATCAAGAACACAAAAGGGAGCTGGCTTCATTTTTAATATTGCAAATAATAAGGCAATTGCAGTTAAGGCGCGCTCTCCTCCAGACATAAGCAAAAGGTTTTGCAATTTTTTATTTGGCGTTTTTGCTACTATTTCAATATCTGAGCCTAAGACATCCTCACTATCCGTCAAAACTACCTGTGCCATACCTCCTCCAAATAATTTTGCAAATACCTCATTAAAGTTTATATTTATTTTGTTAAATTCCTTTATAAATTGTTTTTTCATATACTTAGTAATATCATTTATCACATCTAATAGAGATTCTTTTGCTTTTATTAAATCATCTGATTGATTTCTCAAAAATTCATATCTTGCACTTAATTTTTCATATTCTTCAACTGCATTTACATTTATTGTCCCCAGTGTTCTTATTTCTTCTCTCAATTCATCACATCTCTTTGAAGCTTTGCTGATATTAAAACCTTCCACCCTTACTTCTATAGCTTTTCTATAACTCATCTCATAAAGGTCTAATAGCTTAAATTCCAAGTTTTCAATGTCCATCTCATTTTTTACTTTTTGCATTTCAATTTTATGTAGGCTGTTTTGTATGTTTGTTAAATCCTGCTGTAGTGATTTTAAGCTAAGTTCTATATTATCGGCAGTTGCCTCTTTATTTTTTTTATCCTCTTCCGTGATTTCAAGCTCTTTTTGCTTCTTTTCATGATTTGAGACAATTTCTTCAATATTTCTTTTGTTTTCATTTATCTTTGCATCTAAACTAATCATATCGCTTTTTGCATTATCTATTTCATCAACATTTTCTTGTATTTTGAATTCCAAACTCTCTAAGTCAGAAACATCTCTCTTTATATTTTGTTCCACCGAAAAAGCTTGATTTTTAAATTCTGCTTCCTTTATTTTAAGTGAAGTAATATCATTATAGAAATTCTGTCCCTCTCCTTTTTGGGCTTTGATTTTTTCCTGCAATACTCCAATTTCTATTTCTATATTATTAACTTCGCTTTTGAATTTATTTAAATCTTGTTCTAAATCTGTTATACTCTCCGATAATTTGCTTTTTTCCGTATCTAATTCCTTAAATTCCTTCTCGCTTATAGATATTTTGCTTTTGATGAGGTCAATATCATTATTTAATGTGTTTAATTTGTTTGTCTTATTATTTATTTCTATTTCTAAACTATGAAGGCTCTCTGTATGATGATTGATATCATCTTCGCAAACTATTATTTCGTCTTTGTACTTTTCTATCTTTCCCCCAAGTCTATCTAATTCTTGAGTTATTTTGGAATAGTCTATTTTTAATTCTGAAATTTGACTCTTTCTTGTTAAAATATTAGACGCAAAAGAGCCTAAGCTTCCTCCTGTAATCGCCCCACCTGGACTTATTAATTCTCCATCCAAAGTTACAATTCTATATTCATAGTTTGAAGTTTTGGCAAGCTTTATAGCTGTATCCATATTGTTAACAACTACAATTCTACCCAATAGATGATATATAATATTTTTATATTCTTTTTCATATTTGACCATATCTGCGGCTATCCCTAAAACCCCGGGCAATGCCATTCTTTGCTTCTCATATTGATTAAAGCTTTTACCTTTTATAGAACTGATAGGAAGGAAAGTGGCTCTGCCTAGTTTATTGTTCTTTAAAAACTTAATCATTGCTTTAGCATCTTCTTCTCTATCAGTAATGATATTCTGCACAGTCGAACCTAACGCAATCTCTATAGCTACTGCATGATCGCCTGTAACAGATATGATTTCACCGATTACGCCTCGGAAACCAGAGATTTTCTTCTTAATATTATCATGTTGGCTCAAAATACTTTTTATTGTTTTATTATATCCTCCATAATCTCTTTCCATTTCCTCTAAAAACTTTAATTTTGAGATTATATTATCTTTTTTAGATCTAGTCTCAACATAAATATCCTCAATTTCTTTTAGCATTAGTGTATCGCTATCTTTTTTATCTTTTAAATCTCTTCGGCTTTCAGCTATTCTTTCCATGCTGCTTTTTATATCGTTTATGTCAGAGCGTACTTTATCTAATAAGGCAGTTTTATCCTCATATTGGCCTAAAAGTAGAGCATTATCAATATTAAGCTGATTCGACCTGTTTTCTATGCTAGTCTTAATTGAAACAAGGCCATTCAAATTGCTCTTTTTATCTGAAGAACTGTTTAGTAAATTGATGTGACTCTCTTTCATTGCTTCAATTTTGTTCTCTAAGTCATCTATTGATGAATACCTGATTTTATATTCTTTTTCCATAGAGCTAATTGTCTCTCTTAATTCTTCGGTTTGAGATTTGAGGGATTCCAATAGATTCTTGTTTCTATCTAATTCAATGAGTGTATTTGTTTTTTCAAATCTGAGATTATCCCCATCTTTGCTAAGTTTATCTAAGGTGATATTGATAAAAGATATTTTTTCTAATATCAATCTTCCTTCGCCCTCAAGCTTTTCTTTTAAATTCATCAAGCTATATAACTCTTCAGTTATTGTTTGAATTCTAAACTCAAGATTTCTAATTGCTTCCTTCAGGTTATCTTTATCTTGATTTTGCTTATTGATTTCTTCCTCTTTAGCATCATGAAGCTTAGTCATTTGCTCCAACTCAATAATATAATCGTTAAGCTTGTCTCTACTTTTTTCAATATTGCTTATTATTAAATTGACTTCAAGGGTTTTTAGTTCTTCCATCAGCTTTAAATATTTTTTTGCTACCAAGGCCTGATGATTAAGAGGATCCAATTGTGTTTTTATTTCGTTTATTATATCTTCCAATCTGATAATGTTTCTTTCTGTTTGCTCAAGTTTCTTTTCAGATTCAAGTTTTCTATGCTTGTATTTAGTTATACCTGCTGCCTCTTCAAATATTGCTCTTCTTCCTTCTGCTTTATTATTCAAAATATCATCGACTCTGCCTTGTCCAATAATTGAATAGCCGTCTTTTCCAACTCCAGTATCCATAAGCATTTCTGTAATATCTTTAAGCCTGCATTGAGTCTTATTTATATAATATTCGCTCTCACCGGAGCGGAACATTCTTCTTGTTATGCTTATGTCATTGAAATCCATATCTATGCCTTTATCAGAATTGTCTAATACAAGTGTTACTTCTGCAAAACCCGATGCTTTCTTCTTATCGCTGCCTGCAAAAATAACATCTTCCATCTTATTTCCTCTTAATGTTTTCACACTTTGCTCACCTATAACCCATCTAATAGCATCTGCTATATTGCTTTTGCCACTTCCGTTTGGCCCAACTATAGCATTAATGCCTTTGGTTAAATTCAATTCTATTTTACCTGAAAATGACTTGAACCCATTAATTTCTAACTCTTTGAGATACATTCTAACACTCCCATGATATGTTAATTTCAGCCATACAATATTTCCATTCTAACATATGTTTATATGGATTAAAAGCTAAAGCCTATCGCATCAATGCGACAGGCTTTAGCTTTATCATTTATTATTATCTTGGTTCTATTATAAATTTAATTGCTGTCCTATCTTCACCGTCAATTTGTATTTCAGAAAAGGCAGGTATTACAACCAGATCGATACCATTTGGTGCTACAAAACCTCTAGTAATAGCAATTGCCTTAACTGCTTGATTAACAGCTCCCGCTCCAACGGCTTGAACCTCAGCTATGGCTCTTTCTCTCAATACTGCCGCTAAAGCTCCTGCAACAGATTTTGGTTGTGAATGAGCTGATACTTTTAGTACTTCCATTATTAAATACCCCCTGTAAAAAATCATTAAAAATATCACGATTGATTATATATTCTATATTTGGTTGATAATACCTTCTAAAACAAAATCATGATAATAAGTATTTTTGGACAATATTGTTGTTTTTTCGCTACTCTTCAACATTATTGAACTAATGTCAATAGAGGTATCTTCTTTAAAAGTAACCCTCATGTCTCTATATAGTTTTTTTATATGCTCATAATTTGACCTTTTTTGTCCAATAACTGCGGAAAAATCTTTAGGATTACAGAGTATTTCAATTTGACTTAAGGTATCTGTATCAATAGAAGTTAATATATGAATAATCATGTCCTTATATATTTCGGCTTCTACGAGCTGTCTCATTGAAGGATGATAAGGACCTGCTACGATATTATCTCCCATTTTTAGATCGTCAGTCGGTTGAAGTCCTATTCTAATAACCTTTATATTTGATTTTTCCAGGCAAATAAGCATCTTTTTTGAAATATTAATTGCTTCATCTAAAGTTAAAGATTTGTATAGACCTTGCTTATACATTTCTTCCATTAGTGTATCTTTAATGATTAATGCAGGATAAATCCTTGCAATGTGAGGCTTCAACTCCACAATCTTTTTCACAGTTTCCATGGCTTTGTTCTCATTGTCATACGGTAGACCAATCATCAATTGTACTCCTGCAATAAATCCTTCTTGCTTTAACAGTTTTATTGCATTAACTGCATCTTCAGCGGTATGCCCTCTTCTAGTTATTGTCAGTACATCTTTATCCATGGATTGAATACCCAGTTCTACAATTGTGACTCCATATTGCTTTAAATTATTTAATATATCTATATTTATATAATCCGGTCTGGTGGAAAGTCTTATTGAATGGATTTTGCCCTCAACTAAGTATTTATTTGCCAAAGCAAGAAACATATCTTGCTCATCTTTTGGTATCGCAGTAAAACTGCCTCCAAAAAAAGCTATCTCTACTGTTGCTCTTTTGTAATCTATTGTTTCTAAATATTTATCAATTATTATTTCTGCGTCCTTATCTGTTATATCGCTTAATTGACCAGTGATTTTCTTCTGATTACAAAATATGCAATCATGGGGACATCCTCTGTGTGGTATGAAAATGGGAATTATATAGTGCTTTTTACTCATTTATTATATCCATAGCAGTCATGGCATCTTTTGCTGCAGATTGCTGAGCATCTTTTTTGCTCTTGCCTATTCCCTTTCCCATCAGCTTATCATCTATATACAAAGCTATTTGAAATTCTTTGGAGTGATCAGGTCCTTTTTCAGACAACAGTTTATATTTCATTGCCCCCAAATTATACTTTTGAACATGCTCCTGCAGAAAAGATTTGTAATCATTGAATATTCTATTTTTTATGGATGATTCTATAGTGTCTTTCATAAAAGAAATAACAAACTCTTCAGCTTTTTTAATACCACCATCCAAAAATACTGCTGCTATTAAAGCTTCTATAGCATCAGCAAGTATAGAGGATCTCTTTCTTCCTCCTGTGTTTTCCTCGCCCTTGCTCAGATAAATGTAATCACCTATCTTCACTTTTTTTGCAGTGTTAAAAAGAGATTTCTCACAAACAATATTAGCTCTAATCCTGGTCAACTGACCTTCTGACATATCCTTCAGACAATTAAAAAGGTGAAAGCTAATAACCATTGAAAGTATTGAATCCCCTAAGAATTCCAATCTTTCGTTGTATTGATGAGGATTTTCATGACCATGTGCATATGAGCTATGGGTAAGTGCCGTATTTAAAAGCTGAATATCCATAAATTTATAGTTTATAACTTCTTCAAACTCATGAAGAGATTTCAAACGCCTATCATCCATATTATTTCATTATATCCTTTCAATAACTATCATTAGAATATTTGATTACATTATAACACCTGCTAATATTTTTTCAATATTATTGAAGCATTATGCCCTCCAAAGCCAAGAGAATTTGACATAGCATAACTTACTTCAACTTTTCTTGCATGATTTGGCACATAATCTAAATCGCAATTTTCATCTTTTGTATTATAGTTTATTGTTGGAGGAATTACTCCTTCATTGATAGCCATCAAACAAGCAATGGCTTCTATACCCCCTGCAGCACCCAATAAATGTCCAGTCATGGACTTTGTTGAGCTTATAGGTACCTTGTAAGCATAATCTCCCATCAGTCTTTTAATAGCCATAGTTTCGAACTTATCATTCATCTCTGTTGATGTGCCATGAGCATTAATATAACCAATTTTTTCTGGGTTTATGTCTGCATCAGCCACAGCTTTTTTCATAGCCTTATAAGCGCCCTCCCCATCAGGAGCAGGTGCCGTTATGTGATATGCATCCGCTGTAGAACCATAGCCAACTACTTCACCATATATTCTGGCTCCTCTTTTTATAGCATGCTCTAAATCTTCTAAAATAAGTATTCCTGAGCCTTCTCCCATTATAAAACCATCTCTATTCTTATCAAATGGTCTTGATGCTCCCTTTGGATCCTCATTATTATCAGATAAAGCTTTCATGGAGCAAAATCCTGCGATAGCAATGGGTGTTATAGAAGCTTCAGTGCCTCCGGTAATCATTATATCTGCATCATCTCTTTGAATAATTCTAAAAGCTTCGCCAATGGCATTTGTTGCCGATGCACAAGCTGTAACAACAGTCATATTTGGTCCTTTGGCTTTAAATGTCATAGATATATGCCCTGCTCCCATATTTGATATCATCATGGGAATGAAAAAGGGGCTGACTCTGCCAGGTCCTTTTTCCATCATAACTTTATGTTGATTTTCTAAGGTTTCTAATCCGCCTATTCCTGAACCTATGCAGACACCAAATCTATCTTCATCTATTGTGTTTAAATCTAAAGATGCATCTTCTATGGCCATCTTGGAAGCAGCAACTGCAAACTGGGTATATCTATCCATTCTCTTTGCTTCCTTTTTGTCAATGAAATCTATAGGAACAAAGTTTTTTACCTCAGCCGCAATTTTTGTGGGTAACCCTTCTGTATCAAACTTGCTTATTATATCAACACCAGATTGTCCTTCTTTTAAGCTTTTAAAAAAGCTATCTTTTCCGATACCTATCGGTGATATTACTCCTACACCTGTTATTACAATTCTTCTTTTACTCAACGTTTTCCTCTCCTTAACAATTATAAGAATGCAATCAATATATCAAAAAAGAAGTCCCGAATTTCGGGACAAACTTTATTATTGGTTATTCTTTATGTAGTCAACTATATCGCCTACTGTGACAAGCTTTTCTGCTTCCTCATCAGGTATTTCTATATCAAATTCTTCTTCAAGAGCCATTAGCAATTCAACTATATCCAGTGAATCTGCTCCTAAATCTTCAATGAAGGAAGACTCCATTGCTATATCTTCAGAGTCTATACTGAGCTGATCGGCAATTTTTTCCTGCACTTTCTCAAAAATCATAAGTCTCACCTCCCTTCAGAGATTATATTATGATAATATTACATAACCATTCCACCGTCAATATTTATTACTTGGCCAGTAACATAATCGGAATATTCAGATGCTAAAAATACTGCTACATTTGCGACATCTTCAGCTTTTCCCGCTCTTTTTAATGGGATGGCGCTAATAAACTGCTCTTTAATTCCCTCTGAAAGCACCGAAGTCATGTCAGTCTCTATGAAACCCGGAGCTATTGCATTAACATTAATGCCTCTAGAGCCCAGTTCTTTAGCGATTGATTTTGTAAAGCCTATCATACCTGCTTTTGCTGCTGCATAATTGGATTGTCCCGAATTACCTATTATGCCTACAATTGAAGATATGTTAATTATTTTGCCTTGTTTTTGCTTAATCATCACTTTACTAACTGCTTTTGTAAAATTAAAGGTGCCTTTTAAGTTTATATTCATGACCTTGTCAAAGTCATCTTCAGACATTCTGAGCAGTAAGTTATCCTTGGTTATTCCTGCATTATTCACTAATATATCTATGCTGCCAAATTGATTTAATACTTTTTTCACTAAATTTTCTACTTCCCCCAAATTCGATACATCAGCCTTTATTACTTCTGCTTTAACGCCAAAACTCATAGCTTCATTAGCTACCTGTTGAGCTGCTTTTTCATTGCTGGAGTAATTGATAATCACATTTGCCCCTAACCTTGCAAAAGTCATAGCTATAGTCCTTCCTATACCTCGAGAGGCACCAGTAATAATTGCCGTCTTACCTTTTAAACACATTCCAATCTCTCCCTGATATTTTCTATAGTCTTTTCCAAAGACTCCAAATCTTCTACATTGTATATAGATGCATTCTTATCAATTTTTTTTACAAATGATGATAATGATTTTCCAGGTCCAACCTCTACAAAGGTATCAACACCTTTTTCAATCATTTTTCTTATGCTGTCTTCCCAAAGGACTGAAGAACTTACCTGATCAATAAGAAGCTTCTTAATCTCATATTTATCTTTAATGATTTGTGCATTTACATTTGATACCACAGGAATTTCCATCTCATTAAATTGAACTTTCTCCAATTCTTCTGATAGTTTAGTTCCTGCACCTTTTAATAAGCTGGAATGGAAAGGTGCACTTACAGGCAAAAACTTTACTTTTCTCGCTCCTTTTTCTTTCAAAATACTACAGGCTCTTTCTATAGCTTTCGTATGACCTGCAATCACAACCTGTCCTGGACAATTATAATTAGCTGGTTCAACAATACCATAACCTGAAGCCATTTTCAGGCATCGAACCACTTCATTTTTATCCATGCCCATAATAGCTGCCATGGCTCCTTCTCCTGCAGGCACGGCCTCTTGCATAAACTTCCCTCGTTTTTTTACAACTGCAACCGCATCCTCAAAGGATATAGCATTTGAAGCTACAAGGGCAGAATATTCTCCCAGACTAAGTCCTGCAGTAATATTAGGTCTGATACCTTTCAATTTCAAAACCTCTAATAAGGCGATGCTTGTAGTTAATATTGACGGTTGTGTGTTTTCTGTTTTTCCCAGTTCTTCTTCATCGCCTTCGAAACACAATTTTTTCATATCAATACCTAGCTTTTCGCTAGCTCTGTCAAAAATATTCATTGCGACCTTATAGTTTTCTGCAATTTCTTTACCCATTCCCATATATTGAGCGCCTTGCCCTGGAAATATGCATGCCACTTTAATCAAGTATTTCACCTCTAATTAGCTTATTTAAGTCATTTAGCGCAATATCACATTCTTCAATCAAACTATCGATTATCTCTTTGGCAGGTTTGATTTCTTTGATTAATCCGCTTATTTGCCCTGCCATTATAGAGCCCATATTAGCATCTCCATCTACACAAGCCATCTTTAATCTGCCTGTGCCTAGTTTTTCAATTTCTTCAATTGATGCTCCTGATTCCTCCAGTTTTACAAATTCTCTATAAAGCCTATTTTTCATTATTCTTACAGGATGCCCTGTATTTCTGCCAGTTACAACAGTTCCCCTATCACCGGCTTTTATAATAGCATTCTTATAATTTTCATGCACAATACACTCTTTTGAGCAAACAAATACAGTACCTAATTGAACTCCATGCGCGCCTAAGCTCAATGCAGATATAAGCCCTCTTCCATCTCCGATACCGCCTGCTGCAATAACAGGAATTTTTATCGCATCTACTACCTGAGGCACTAAAACCATGGTAGTCAACTCTCCAACATGACCCCCAGCTTCTGTTCCCTCTGCAATAACTGCATCTGCTCCTATGCTTTCCATTTTTTTTGCCAAGGCTACTGAAGGAACTACAGGTATAATCTTTATACCTTGTTTTTTTAGCATTGGAATATACTTACTAGGATTCCCGGCTCCGGTAGTTATTACAGGAACTTTTTCGTTATATACCAAATCAACTACTTCTTCAGCGAAAGGAGATAAAAGCATTACATTTACTCCAAAGGGTTTATTAGTCAAAACCTTTATTTTATCGATCTCCTTTTTTATGATATTAGCAGGTGCATTGCCAGATCCTATGATACCAAGCCCTCCCGCATTGGAAACTGCTGCTGCAAGCTCCGCTGTTGCCACCCAGGCCATACCTCCTTGGAGTATGGGATAATCTATTCCAAGTAAGTCACAAATTTTTGTTTTCATCGTCATCTTTCCTCCAGTATTAAGTCCATTTCATAACTGCAGAGCCCCAGGTCAATCCACCGCCAAAGCCAACAAGAACCACTACATCGCCTTTATTCAATTTATTTGTTCTTTTTGCTTCGTCCAGTGCAACTGCAATGGAAGCTGCAGACATGTTGCCATACTTGTCAACATTCACAAAAACTTTGTCCTTAGAGATTTTTAATCTTTTGGTAGCAGATTCGATTATTCTGATATTTGCTTGATGGGGTATTAAATAATCAATATCTTCTTTCTCCATACCGCATAAACTCAATGCCTTTTCTGCTGCCTCACCCATAATCTTGATAGCAAATTTGAATACCTCAGAACCATCCATTTTTATGAAATGCTGCGAATTTGCTATTGTCTCTCTAGATGCAGGCATTCTTGAACCTCCCGCAGGGAGTTTAAGAAGATCTCCGCCCCTTCCATCCGAGCCTAGATATGCAGAAAGTATTCCGAAACCCTCTTCTACACAAGACACAATTGCTGCTCCAGCTCCATCACCAAACAATATACAAGTATTTCTGTCATCATAATCTGTTATCTTGGATAAGGTTTCAGCACCAATGACCAAAATATTTTTTTTACTGCCAGATTTAACAAATTGGGACGCTATACTCAACCCATATATAAAGCCTGAGCATGCTGCACTTATATCAAAAGCAGCGGCTTTCTCAGCCCCAATATTTTTTTGTATTATGCATGCTGTCGATGGAAAGGACATATCTGATGTCACAGTAGCCACAATTATCATATCCAGATCCATAGGTGTCAGCTTCGCATCTTCAATAGCTTTTAAAGCTGCATATGTTGCAATATCTGAAGTAGCCATCTCAGGCTTAACTTTTCTTCTCTCTTTGATTCCTGTTCTTGATACTATCCATTCATCATTAGTATCAAGTTTTTCTTCAAAATAGCTATTTTTTAATATTGTTTCAGGAACATAACTTCCTGTTCCAATAATACCTGCTGCTTTTGTATCATTACTCAATATCATTCACTCCTGTATTTTTCAAATCCATTACTATTCTATTAATACAGTTATTATCGTATAATAGTTTAGCCTGTCGTATAGCATTCATTATTGCCCTACCATCTGAGCTGCCATGAGCTTTTATCATAATGCCATTTATACCCAAAAACGGCGCTCCCCCATATTCTTTATAATCAAAGCGCTTTTTAAAGTTTTTAAAGCTATTTTTCAAAAGTAATGCTCCAAATTTGGAAACTGTAGTTTTCATCAATTCTTCTTTCAGCAAACCCATGATAGTGGATGCAAGCCCCTCAGTATTTTTCAGTACTACATTGCCAACAAAACCGTCGCATACGCATACATCACAAATACCGTCTGAAATGTCTCTGGCTTCTATATTTCCAATAAAATTTAATTTGCTGTTTTTCAATAAGTCATAACTTTGTTTTGTAAGTTCATTCCCTTTTGTTTCTTCAGTACCTACGCTTAGCAAACCTACTCTTGGAGATAATATGCCTGCCACCTTTTCCATGTATATTGAACCCATAATAGCAAATTGAAGCAAATTCTTAGGTTTGCAATCCATATTGGCTCCTGCATCTATCAGCATGCATCCACCTTTTGCAGTTGGAAGCAGTGGTGCCAAAGCAGGTCTATCTATGCCTTTAATTCTTCCTACCTTCAACAATGATCCTGCTAAAAAAGCGCCCGTGTTTCCCGCAGAAAGAAAAGCATCACATTGTTCATCCTTTACCATTTTTAAACCTACAACCATTGAGGAATCCTTCTTTTGTTTTATACCCTGAACAGGTGCATCTTCATTAGTTATGACTTCTCCGGCATGAACAATATGTATTGTGCCTTTTTGAGGCCTTACTCCATCTATTAATTTTTCTATCTCATTTTTCATCCCTACTAGGTATATTTCTATTTCATATTCATTTGCTGCATTAATGCATCCTTCCACTAAAGCTTTGGGTGCATTATCTCCACCCATAGCATCTATAGCAATTTTCATCTATTAATCCTCCTTGCCATTGAATGATACTAATATAAATTTTCCCCTAAATACTTCAGCACTTTTCACCTTTATGAATACCCAAACAAAATACTTGTTACCCCTAGTTCTAACTACCTCAGCTTTTGCTACTAACTTATCTCCCGCAAAAACAGGACTTTTGTATTTTATATTGGCAACACCGATTAAAGCTACATTAGCATCAATTACCGCAATTGCAAGAGATTCTGCCTGAGCGAAAATATGGCTTCCTCTAACTACATTTGTTTTCTCAAAAGCCAAGGAATAATCCGTCTCCAAGATAGATATGCCGTTTTCCCCAAGATTCAAATCTATAAGTTCTCCTATAATTTCTTTGCCTGCTATTGATTTGACCTTAAGATGATTTTTCTCTGCAACGTTCTTTATTCTTTCTCTCAGTTCAGGTATTCCCAACTCAAGCCGATCAAGTCTTATAGTTTGAATGCTCACGTAAAAGTTTTCTGAAAGCTCTTCATCTGTTAAAAAGGGATCTTTTTGAATCTTAGCTAGCAGAGCCTTTTGTCTTTCCTTTTTGCCAAGCCCCTTTTTCATATGGGTACCTCCTTATACTATCTAATTATAGTACCTGATACTAATATCAAGTATACATCATATCTCTATATAAAATCAATAAAAATTTAAAAAAATATAACAGCGGTGTTCCGCTGTTATATTTTTTATTCGCCTACTTTTATAACCGTTCTATTTTTATAATACCCGCAGGATTTGCAAACTCTATGGGGTAGTTTTGGCTCATGGCATTGAGGACATGCAACAAGTCCTGGTATATCAAGCCTCCAGTTAGCTCTTCTTTTATCTCTTCTAGATTTAGAGTGTTTTCTCTTCGGTAAACCCATCTCAACACCTCCTTATTTTTTCTCGAAAAAGCTGTTTAATATTTCCAGTCTAGGATCAATTTCATCGAGTATACAACCGCATTCATCAATGTTTTTATTATTACCGCATTTAGGACATAATCCTTTGCAGTCTGGTTCACAAAGTGGTTTCATGGTCATCTGAGAAGCAATTTCATCGATAACTATCTCATTCAATGATATAGAGTCTCCCTTGAATAGGTATGCATCTTCTGCTTGGTTCTCTAAGCTTTTGACAAATACATAATCAGCATAAAAATCAATTTTTCCCTTGAAAGCAGCTAGGCATCTAGAGCAAGTTCTCTCAATTTCCGTTTGAATATTCATGTCAAACCTGATTTTGCCTTCATAATTTATAGCATAGCCTTCAACCTTTACAGGTTTAGTAATATTAATCATTTCTCCGTAAAATTCCATACTAGTTTCTTGTATAGTTTCAAAAAATAAAAATTGTTTTTTTACACCTTCATTTTTTAAAATTTCCATTAAATTTACTTCCATTAAACCACCTCAGCTTAATTGACAAATTTTATTATACAAATCAAAGCATATTTTGTCAAGAAAAAATGCTTTGCAAATATAAAAATGCAATGGCAGGTTGCCCTGCCATTTATTATTTCTCTATAAGAGATTTTGTATCCCTAGCAATCATAAGCTCTTCGTTGGTAGGTATTAGAAGAACTTTGACCTTTGCACCTGCTTTTGATACTTCGGTTTCTTTGCCTCTTATATTATTTTTCTCTGAGTCAACTTCAACACCCAAGAATTCCAAACCTTTGCAAATAGCAGCTCTCATCGAAGCGGAATTTTCCCCCAAGCCTGCAGTAAATACAATAGCATCAATTCCCCCCATAGCTGCAACATAAGCACCAATGTATTTTCTTACTTTGTATGCAAATACATTAAGAGCTAGATCAGCTCTATCATTTCCTTTTTCTCCAGCTTCTTCAATATCTCTAAAGTCACTGCTTACACCAGATATTCCTAGAACTCCAGATTTTTTATTCATAAGGCTATCTACTCCAGCTAAATCCAAGCCTTCCTTTTCCATAATAAATTTAACAATAGCAGGATCTATATCGCCACATCTTGTTCCCATTGCCAAACCTTCTAATGGGGTAAACCCCATACTTGTATCAACGGATTTTCCTTCTTTTACAGCAGCAACACTGGCACCATTGCCCAAATGACATGTTACTATCTTTAAATCCTCAATATTTTTGCCTAGCATAGAAGCTGCTCTCTGTGCCACATATTTGTGAGAAGTACCATGGAAACCATATCTTCTTATACCATATTTTTCATATAACTCATAAGGCAGCGCATAGATAAATGCTTCCTTTGGCATAGTTTGATGGAAAGCTGTATCAAACACTCCTACCATTGGCACATCAGGCATAAGCTGTTGACAAGCTTCAATACCAATTATGTTTGGAGGGTTATGTAAAGGTGCTAATTCAATACATTCCTTAAGGGCATTAACAACCTCATCATTTATAACTACTGAATACGCAAATTTCTCACCTGCGTGAACTACTCTATGTCCAACTGCATTTATCTCATTCATAGATTTTATTACACCATAATTTTCATTCATCAACGCATCAATTACATGCTTTAGTGCTTCTTTATGTGTAGGCATATCTTCTTCGATAACTGCTTTTTCTCCATTTTGGGGTTGGTGCTTTAATACTGAACCAGGTATCCCTATCCTTTCTACAAGCCCCTTTGCTTCTACTTCTTCATTTTCCATATTTATCAACTGGTATTTCAGTGAAGAACTGCCACAGTTGACGACAAAAATTTTCATCTTAATACCTCCTATTATAATGATTAACTTATATCCTTTTCTATATAAAATACTAATATCCTTCTTTTAGATAATAATAATTTTCAATAATATAGTTTTTTATGTTAATATATATATATATTTTACCAGTTTAATAGTTTTTATCCGAAGGAGATATCGTATGAGAGTAATTGGAATTGTATCAGAATATAATCCTTTTCATAATGGTCATAAATTTCATCTTGAATTATCAAAAAAACTTTGTAAAGCTGAATACTCTGTTGCCATTATGAGTGGCAACTTCCTTCAAAGGGGGGAGCCCGCTTTATTTGATAAATGGATTAGAGCAAAAATGGCAGTTTTAAATGGAATAGACTTAGTCATAGAACTGCCTGTTGTATATTCATGTCAGGTTGCAGAATTATTTGCCTTAGGAGCAGTTAAAATTTTAAATTCACTAGGCATAATAGATTATTTATGCTTTGGAAGTGAAAATGGTAACATAGAAGATTTATATAATATTTCTAATATTCTTCTAAATGAGCCTAAAGAAATAAAGCAGGAAATAAAATATAAAATGTCCAAGGGTATGACCTACTCAAAAGCTATCGGAGAGACGTATAAAGATCATTATGGCGATATGCTCTCCTACCCAAATAATGTGCTTGGTATAGAATATATTAAGTCTATAATTCTATTAAGCAGTTCAATAAAACCCGTCACCATAAAGAGGCTAATGAATAATTACAGTGATAAGAATTTTACAGGTTCTATATCAAGTGCGACAGCTATAAGGGAAGAGTTAAG
>JAQUTA010000034.1 GCA_028709965.1 Lutispora sp. | reverse complement strand
ATTATTATATTGGCTCATGGTAACACTCCTTTGTAATGTTTTTTGTTGTTACTAAACATTATACACTGGATTTACCATGGGTCACTATTTTCTTGACTTACGTCACTTCATTTTACAACTTACCAAATATTATTCTAATTATTATTGTAACTTTTGCTCATCGCATATATTGAACGAGACTTCATTCAGAGGGGGATTCAACCCCCTTTGAATGTTAGCCGAGATTCCTGAGGACATGGTATTCACCTAAGAATACTCAGTGCATGCTGAAAGAATAGTTCAGCTTAGTTCCAAGCCAGTTTCTCCAATGCTATGTGGCTGCGATACCAATCATCATTTTGTAAAAGCATTTCAGGTGAACCTAAATTTTTAACTCTGCCGTTTTCTAATATAACCACTGTGTCACTGGCGATCATAGATGATAAACGGTGAGATATGGACAATATTGTATGACCATCGCTTGCCTTTTGCAATACAGACACTATTTTTTCTTCTGTGATAGAATCAAGGTTAGCTGTAATCTCATCAAGCAGCAGTATAGGGGGGTTTGTCACAATAGCCCTTGCTATAGATAATAGCTGTTTTTGCCCCTGTGAAAAAAGAGTGTCATTGGTTACTTTTGTGTCTATGCCATTTTCCAAAGATGCTATATAATCTGTTAACCCAACAAAATCTAGAGCATTTTCAATTTGTTCCCTTGTAATGTTCTCGTCCTGTAAGCTGATTTGATCTGCCACTGTTCCCTTGATAATATGAAAGCTTTGATCAACATAACCGAATATTTTGCGTTTCTCTGAGTTTGGTATATTGTAAACATCAATACCGTTTATTGTGATGCTTCCTTTTGATGGTTTAAGAAGCCCCATAATCAACTTGAACAATGTAGTTTTCCCCACGCCTGTTCTTCCTACAAATGTAACCTTCTCATTTGGTTTTAAATCAAAATTGATATTTTGGAGAACATCAGTGCCCTCTTGGTATTGAAATGTAATATCATTAAAGGACAGTCTAAAATCCTCACGCATCGGAATGATGTCGTCTGCCTCTAGTTCACTCTTCTTAAAGTCATCTTCAGGTTCACTGTAGAATTCGTCCACTCTATTGATACCTGATACTGCCTGCTGAATGTTTTGGAGCTCCATTCCAAGGCTCTCAATTGGTGCAAATAAGTTAGATACCAATTCAATTGATGCTGCGACCATCCCCAGAGATATCCCCAAATAATTCAGTTGTTTAGATGATAATACTACAATAAAACCAATAACAACAGCACGAGTAAGCTGGATGATGGGTGAGAACACAGAATCATAAAAATTTACCTTATCAACTGTTTTGAAGTTTCTAAGTAAATATTCAGTATAGTTCTTTTCCATGTAGTTTTCCTTGCTGTAAGATTTAATCATATTTACATTTTTAAAGCTTTCAGAAATATGATTGTTTACCTTGCCTACCAATATCCGATTTTCAATCTGTGCCTTAAGCATTCTTTTTTGAAATAACCGTGTAATAGTATAAATTATAGGCAGCAGAAATAAAGTAACCATACCAAGTTTTGAGCTGAATATCCAAATTGAAATTACAATACCTGCAATCTTAAAGCAGTCAACCATCATTCCGATAATACCGCTTGTAAACAGGGAATTTATTGCATCTACATCATTGGTAAACCGTGAAACAATTGT
This sequence comes from Lutispora sp., assembly GCA_028709965.1. GTDB lineage: Bacteria > Bacillota > Clostridia > Lutisporales > Lutisporaceae > Lutispora. The sequence continues at coordinate 19,670 of JAQUTA010000034.1, read as the reverse complement.
ACCTGATTCATTGGAAGAAAAAAACATTGCATTTATTCTTTCAAGCTTTTCCATCATTCCTATTCGTATTTCTCTAGTAATTTTTTGTCCTAAAACTGTAAGAATAGCTTCTTTAATAAAGTCAAATATTCCTATAAACAGTAGTACACCCATATAGGCAACTGCTAAAATAAGCAAATTATCAGAGTTTTTTGCCACAAGATTATTATCAATTACATACTTCAATATTTGTGGGGGAATTAAACTGGCAACAACAACGCCAAAAATAGCAAGCAATAACAGTATGCTTATACCCATATTCTTTCTGATTACTTTGGTAATAGACCTTTTTATCAAACTATTTTTCATCATTGTCACCCCCCTCTGTACATTGCAAATCAAATATTGTTGCATAAAGATCTGAGCTTTTCATCAGCTCATTATGTGTGCCATATTCTAAGGTTTTGTCATTGTGCAGCAGTATAATCTTGTTGATACTACTGAAAATAGCTAAGCGATGAGAAATTAGTATTATTAAACTATGCTTATAATTTTTCTTTAAGTTTTCAATTATTATTTCTTCTGTTTTCATATCAACTGCTGAAAATGGATCATCTAATATTATTATTTTATTCTTATTAAGCAAGGCTCTTGCAAGTGCGATTCTTGCCTGTTGACCGCCGCTTAACCTGATTCCGCTGTTGCCGACCAATGTGTTTTCACCATCAGGCATTGCTGCCAAATCAGTATCAAAGCAAACATCCTTTAAAACAGAGGTTATGTCTTTTTTACTTCCCAAGGTAATATTGTTATATATGGTATCAGAAAGTAATTGAGGTTTATGGCCTAAGTAAGAAATCATCTGGCTTCGCTCATATTCAGAGTAATCTTTAAGCTCCTTATCATCAATTTTTATACTGCCCATATAGGAATATAATCCAAGCAAAGATAATCCAAGTGTAGATTTCCCGGATGCAATGGAACCAGTCACACCGATAATTTCCCCTTGCTCACCCTCGAAACTCATATTTTCAATAATGTTTTCCTTAGCAGTTGGATAGCAAAAGCTGAGATTTTCTACTGAAAGCTTTGTATGATCCTGATTAATATTTAAAGCAGTATTTTTGCTTTGATATTCTGTGAGATAGGGCTTAATGCGTTTCCATGAAACTTGTGATTTTTGCACTGAATTAAATAGCTTGGCCGCCTTGCTTGCCTTATTCGCCATAGCAGCGAACATGGTAATGTAAGTAGAAAACATACCTACTGTCCAGCCTCCATTAATCACCTTTATACCTCCAAGGTAGATAACCATGATTATTCCTATCATTGCTATAACACGGTATATAGAAGGCATGGAATTTTCTAATACATTGGCCTTAATTGCTTTGTTTTGCAAATCTTCCAAATCAACATTATACTTTTCTCTATTTTGAGCTTCCATGCCACTTACACGATAGAGCATAGAATTTTCAATTGCATCATAAGTAATGTCTTCCACCTCACTGCTTTTTTTACGAAAGGCAATGGAGTACTTATAAATGATACTTTTCAATTTTTCAGCAAGTACCATTGCAATAGGGACAAAAATGACAGAAAGCATAGTTATTTTCACATCATAAACAAGCATGGAAATTATATAAGATGCCATTAGAACACCAGTATCAAAAACTTCAGTTGTGAACTTTCGCATACCTTCAACACATAGATCAACATCAGAAATGGCTCTTGTCATAAGGTTGCCTATATTTTCATTATCCAATTCAGAAGTGCTTTTATGGATTATATTATTGTATATCATTAAGCGCATGGTGGCACTGGTGCTGTTAGCAAAACGTCTTATATAAAAGCGCTTAAAATAGCGTAAAAGTTGAATCATTCCAATTAGAGCAACAAAAGTAGCAGCCATTGTTATTACAGAGGCTAGGCTTTCACCGCTGACAATGGAATCTATCAGCTTTCCTTGATAAATGGGACTTAAAATACTTGCACTGTTAAATGTGAATCCAAATATTATTATGCAAGTTACAACGAATTTTTCTTTTTTCCAATAATTAATGATTTTGTCTGGTTGTTTCATAGGTTCAATCTTCAATTTAGCCAAAATTAGTCGCCTCTCTATTTATTATTATGTCTATAAACTAACTCACTATATTCTTCGAAGGCTTTTTGTATCTGTTCAAGCCGCTCTTTTGCTGTATTTCCTTTCAAAGCCTGAAATATATCCCTTGCTTCAATCTTTATATACCAAGAAATAAGCTTTTGAAGTTCTTCCTCTTCCTCTTCAAGTTCAGCAAAGGTATATTTTTCTATTGAAACTTCCTTTTCAAGCTCCTTAAGATATTTCTCACACTCGTCTATAAATTCATCATATTCCTCATCCCTAATATCATTAAAAAGAGAAACTACTCTTTCTTCATGCTTTTCATCAAAAAAAGTACTTCCCATCAAGAGAGCTTCACCATAATTCGATTCAATATCTTGGGAAATCTTCTGTAAAGCGAGATAATTTTCCTCACTGTACCCCAAAACCCACATTGATTGCTGAATGTTTAGAGCTCCTATTTTTTTAAGTGCCCTCCATGTAGCCACTCTATATCTTGACGGTTCCGTAGGAAGATTATAATTTATAACTAACCATTTTCTTTTCCCCACAGTAATGCCTCCTCGTAATATACGTTACAATAATAATAATATATTGTAACGTATATTACAATCAAAATTGATGATGTACGTGTATGTACAAAGATATCATGGATCGCCCTCGCCATTTTTGTTCTTTCCTATTAAGGATGGGCTAGTATATTAGCATTCATTGAACATTGACAAACCAAGCTGAATATACTATAATGATTAGAATCTCTTTGCACTGCATTACATTCCGCAAAAGGAATGCGAGATCAACAGTACAAACTGAGCAGGCGATGAACCCAGTGAGTTCGTGGGGCCGGGCCGTAACCACACGGCAACAGATGGAATAACACACATCTGTGGGACAGTAGTATGTTCCGCAGATGTGTTTTTTATCCCCAAAACGCGGAAGCATACAGACTGAATGGAGTGCCATAGAGCTATCAAACGAATGTCGAAAGACTAAAAACGGAGGTAACTTTTATGACAGACAAAACATACCCAATGGAAGGATTAACTTCTGCCGAAGCCGGTAAATTGCAGGAAAAGTACGGCAAAAACGAGCTGGCATCACAGAAAAAGGAGAACTTTTTCATAAAGGTGCTACACATCATCAGCGAGCCAATGTTCCTGCTGCTGCTTGTGGCAGCCATTATCTATTTTATTCTTGGCGAGCCCCGCGATGGCACAATTATGCTTATCTTTGTGGTGGGGATCATCAGCATCGATGTGATACAGGAATGGAAAACTGACAAAACGTTAAGCGCATTAAAAGACTTATCCGCACCTCATGTAACGGTCATCCGTGATGGAAAAGAAACACATATTGCCAGTGCCGACCTTGTGCCAGGCGATTTGATGATGATTTACGAAGGCGTGAAAATACCAGCAGACGGTATTGTAGTAAAATGCAGTGACCTGTGTGTTGACGAATCCTCCCTCACGGGCGAAGCCGAGGGCATGTGGAAAGTATCAATAGAAAATGCTGAGCCCTCAGGCGACTACTGGCGTAAGGACTATTGCTATGCAGGCACCCTTGTCACACAGGGCACAGCAGTAGTACAGGTGGACAGAATTGGTGCATCTACTGAATACGGAAAAATTGGTGTTAATGTGGCAGCCGCTCCTGAAGAGCCTACTCCACTGCAAAAGCAAACCGGCAGTCTTGTAAAGCTGTGTGCAGGTATTGCCGCTGTGCTTTTTGCGCTAGTCGGAGTTGTTACCTATATCAATATTCCTGATCATGCTTTTGGCGACAGAATAATTGAAAGTATCCTGTCCGGCATCACCCTTGCAATGGCAATGATCCCAGAGGAGTTCCCTGTTATTTTGACTGTGTTTCTCTCGATGGGTGCATGGCGACTTGCCAAAAAACAGTCCCTTGTTCGCAAGCTGCCCTCTGTTGAGACCCTAGGTGCGATGTCGGTGCTGTGCGTGGATAAAACAGGCACCATTACCATGAACCAGATGACCGTGCAAGACATATGGGCTGCTCACGGCGATGAGAACAGTCTATGCGAAATCATGGGGCTTGGCTGTGAAACCGATACCTATGATCCGATGGAAAAAGCAATGCTTGCCCACTGCGAAAAGCTTGGCATCAGCACCGAACATATTTTCAGCGGCAAGCTTATAATGGAATATGCCTTTACCAATGAATTGAAAATGATGGGCCATGTATGGCTCCACGATAATAAAATTATCATTGCAGCAAAGGGTTCTCCCGAACGCATTCTCACCATCTGCCAGTTGAGCGAGAAAGAAAGAAAAGCAGCAGAGAATAAAATCCGCGAAATGTCTGAACAGGGCTTGCGTGTCATTGCGGTTGGAACAATGAAGCCACAAGCTAAGGCGGATATTCCTGCCCAAATTACAGACTGCTCGTTGACTCTTTGCGGGCTTGTCGGTCTTGCTGACCCGCCAAGAGAAACTGTTAAGAACGATATTGCCATCTGCAATAAAGCCGGTATCCGTGTGGTTATGATTACAGGTGACAACGGCATTACTGCGGCATCTATTGCGAAGAAAATCGGGATGCCTAACAGCGACCATATCATCACAGGTGATATGCTGAATGAAATGACAGATGAAGCACTGCGCGAAAGGGTGAAAGATGTCAGCATCTTTTCCCGTGTTGTCCCCGAACATAAAATGCGTATTGTAAAAGCATTTAAAGATAATGGAGAAATTGTTGCAATGACCGGTGATGGCGTAAACGATGCTCCTGCGCTGAAATATGCGGATATTGGTATCGCTATGGGCAAACGTGGCAGCGAGGTTTCTCGTGAAGCCGCTGATCTTATACTGATGGATGATAACTTCTCCACAATTGTGGATACCGTGAAAGACGGCAGACGCATTTACGACAATATTCGTAAGGCGGTAGGTTATGTATTCACCATTCACATCCCCATTGCGTTTGCTTCACTCCTTGCACCAATGATGGGTATCAGTCCTGCAAGCCTGCTGCTACTTCCTCTCCATGTGGTATTGCTTGAACTGATCATCGACCCTACCTGCTCTATTGTGCTGGAGCGTCAGCCTGCAGAAACCGATATCATGGATCGGAAACCTCGTAATCCAAAAGAAAAGCTATTAACTACAAGGGTTTTATTGAAGAGTGTGCTGCAAGGTCTTGTAATTTTTGGCGCCTCCTTTGGCACTTACTATTCAGTTCTTTCTCAAAACCCCGACAACGCACCGCTTGCTCGTGCAATGGGTCTTGCAATCATCATGCTTGCTAACCTATTCCTTGTGCAGGTAAACAGCTCCAACCATGACTTTGCAATCCAGTCAGCAAAACGACTTGCAAAGGATAAAGTGATATGGGCAGTAAACATTGTCACAATTGCAGGGCTGCTTGCCATTCTTTATACACCGCTTAACGGGTTTTTGAAACTTACACCACTAACAGGGGTGCAGCTTCTTACCGTATTTGGCATCGCTGCTGTGGCAGTGCTCTGGTATGAAATTGTTAAGCTGATAAAGAAGCTTTACAGTAGTCCTATCATCAAAACCCACACTTCTCGCACGTGATAATTTGGCTTGATGTTTTGAGCATAAAAAAGCAGTATCCTATTTATGAATACTGCTTTTTTTGGTGCCACAAGTGGTGCAACACTTACTCCAAAATCCAAAGATAAGTTTAATTTGATTTTTATATTGGTTTACCTTTATCTATTCTCCAAATCAAGCAATTCCTTTTTTAATTCATGGCCTCCACGATAACCTGTAAGTGAACCATCTGACCCAATAACACGGTGACAGGGAATGAATATAGGAATTGGATTGCGGTTGTTTGCAAGGCCAACAGCCCTTGCAGCTTTAGGAGAACTTATTTTTACAGCTATCTCCTTATATGTTGCTGTTTTGCCATAGGGTATTTCACAAAGACTTGCCCATACCTGTTTCATAAAGTCTGTACCGATAGGTGCAAGGGCCAAAGAAAACTCTTTAAGCTCACCTGCCAGATAGCTTTTAAGCTGATGTGAAGCTTCTTTTAATATAGGTGTTTCACATATTTTTATATCCTTTGGCAATTTGTCGTTTGCAAAATATAAATTTGTGATTTTTTCATTGTTTTCTGCTATACCAATTTTTCCGATGTCCGTTTCATAAAAATAGATAGGCACTAGTATTCACCTCTGCTTTCTCTGTGTTCATTTGGAGTATGTCCGGCCTGTTCATTAAAGCATTTATAAAAATTTGATAGAAATATAATCACTCTTGATATACTTCATCAATCTCAGAAACAATGCTCTTGTCAGGGAAAAGCTGGTCAAATTTTTCGGGCATCCTGTCCTTATAGTAAGAAAACCTGACATTTGGGCAGCCAATAAAAGCTTTTTTTGAGAGGCTGCTGAAGGATTTTCCTATGGTTATGTTTGTAAGCCCTAGGCAGGATATAAAGGCGTTATCTAAAATTGCTCCGCATTCTTCGCTCATCACAACGCTCTCAAGATTTTGGCAGTTGTTGAAGGCAAATCCCCCGATAATTTGAACAGTCACAGGAAGCTTCACTTCTTTTCTACTTCCATGATACTTATGAAGCAAGCCATGTTCTATTTCAAAATCCTCTTCTTGAAAAAACACAATTGGAGCAGGCTCCTCAAAAACAGAATTTTTCGTTGAAGTGACCGTTCGTTTCTCTGTCGGCTTCAGCACCGTTTCAAACGAATATGTATATTTGCGTCTGAAGGATTCATCGTCCATATTGTACTTAAGTATTGCCTGCTTTGAGCCCATCTGAAGCTGAAGCCCCGGCGTCAATGCAGTTTCTTTTAAATATATTGCGATAAAGGGCAGTTTTCTTGACAGCGCGAAGTTAATCTCGTTTCGCACATTGAGTGAACCTGCAGATGCAGGAGTTATGAAAACTACAAACAGCGAACAACGATCTAGCGCATTGGCGATCTCCTCCGGCCACTCAATTCCGGGTTCAATCCCTTCATCGTACCAAACATTATAACCCATGTCGTTAAATTCCGAAATTATGGGGTATACCATTGATGAATCTACATGAGCATAGCTTATGAACATATAAGGCTCTCTACCTCTGTATGCGGGAAACGGTATACCCGACACCCGGTCGTGGTGTGTCGTTGACGGCGTTTCTACTTGAACATTTTTTTTGTTTTTTAACTTATCAAATATACCCATATCCTAAACTCCTTTATTTTTATAAACGGCCATACCAATCCGCTTCAGCAGTATAGGGATATTCTGTACCGGGTCACGGTCTAGCTGCTTGATATCCTCCGGTAGCTTATCAAATGGCACAAGATATTGTGTGGTCTTTTTTTCAGCGTCTACATGGTCTCCTGCCACCCAGCCGGAGGCGATTCGCTCGGCCATCCAAGCTTCATGTTCCTTCTCGGCAAGGTAATCTACATATTCTTCCGGTATGCTCTTGATAGGATCATCACTACCCGCCGGGCGCATTACGAAGCCCATTTGCCGTAATTTTTCAGGTATGTCCATGGCCTGACGAAGATTCGAATATTTCAATGAGTCTGTCAGTTTATCAAAATCAGGATACTTCAGAGGTTTATCGGGATAGCGTTCAAGTTGTTTTTCGTTATACAGCTCGTGTATAGCCCTTGCGAGTTTTTCAAGATCCTTTAGCTCGGGGCGTGCTGCAACCTCATTGTTAGGTTCGGGTAGGACCTGCCTTTTCAGTGATTTACAATGAATAGCAACGCCATCGAATAGTGCATCCAAATCTAGCAGCTTAAATAGAAGCTTTTTCTTTTCACGGGAAAAATCAGCGGGTAAGGATCCATTGTGTGTTATTAATGTCAAGGCAAGCTTCTCATTAGTCACTACTAAGTTGACTTCTGCGGCAAGGGTTCGGAGTTTATCCTTGATGCCATAAGCTTTTCGGTTCCACTCCTGTAACTCATCACAGAGTATGAGCAGGAAAGCGATTGGATGAGTGTTTGGAGCAAGCGCACCGAGATTGAATGGTTTTTTCATCATCATGTTTTTATAGCAATTGTGCAGAAGTATTGCACTGGCACTGTCCAGCACAGGCCAGAAAAAATATTCAGGTTTATATTTTGCTGACTGAATGAGATAACCATACCATTTAAGCACAATTATTGAACTATAATAGCCGTGATCAATAAAACCGAATCGTGCCATAACATTTACGAAGTCGTCCAGAGCAAATTTTATATCTTTCAAATCAACGCCCAGTGATGTATGAAGTTTGTGCGCCAACAGGTCAACGGATTTGAGCGTATCGATATATACACTATTCTCATAGTAGTCAAAGTAGCATTTCGTGAAAATACGCTTAGGTATGATCTCCGGTATTCGATTGAGTTCCTCAAAATTCTCAAAAGAAAGCTGCACGTTGACCGGTTTTTCTTTGCCGCCCACGTCTGTGGCAAAATCGATGAATTTGTTGATTTGCCGGCCAACTATCTCGACCGGATATCCAACATCATGGAATAGGGAGGCAAGACCCCAGCGGTAGTAAAATTCCTCGCTCTTGGTATCGTAGGAGAATGGATATTCCTTTTTATCCATCACTGTTTGCTCAAACGCAGCAAGGAACCTGGCATTGCCTTCATAAATGCAAAGACCAAGAAGGAAGACATTGACGGAATGGATATAATGATCCCGCTGCTTGTCGATAAGGACGGAGGCGTTTTCCTCATAGCTTTTCAACACATCCAGCAGGTCGATAAATGGATTTGAACTACCCTCAATCGTAATGCGGTAACTGTCAAAAAAGGCTCTGTAAACGGCAAACGCTGTTTCTTTTGTTTCGTTGTCAAGAAATTCACGGATAGCTTGGCGCATGAAGATCTTATAACAATGCCCCCGCTTGACATCTTCAAACACCTCAAGCTCATCAAAAAACTTTTCAATATCTTTTCTTATATCGCTCATTTATGCCACTCTCCATTCTTTTTCTTTCGTTGTCCAATGGAAGAAATGCTATAACCCGATTAAGCCGTCCGAACGGTTAAATGTTTTTTAACAGCTATATGTTTTAAGATCCCATTGTCTAACGGTCCCATCCTGTGAGCCTGAGATATATGGTAATGTCTGCTATTATTTGCATTATAACACAAACTTTTTATATTTGAAAAGTATTGGGAATAGGATTGCTGCTATCTTGTGATAACAGCTTCTTCTGTAACAGGCATGCCTTTAATTGTTGCATCCATGTCCGCTGTGCTTTTTCGCACTTACTAATCAGAGAAGATATGGCTCGGAGTGCTTCTTCCAATTCTTCCTTTGTGTAATTATCCATAACATCACCCCTTGATAAATTTCATGCAAAATGTCCTGGTCCTCGGTGGGTCACTGTCAGCATTTCCAGTCGATTTTCGCCGGGTTTGGCTCGTCCTCCATGGCAGCGGCACGAAGGGCGGCTTCCATACGTCCGCACTCTTCGGCGGCGCATTGCTCGGTTTGTCCCCACGGTGCGTCAGTCCCGAGCCGGTCATAGGCGACCGCAAGCGCTCCATAAAAGGCAAGCCCGATACAATGCCGTGCTGAATGGATGGTCGATGCGCATTGACCGATCGCCCTGGCGGCGGCCTGCGCAACAGGGTTCGCACCAGCTTCGCGGGCAGCCCCATGGCACTCAAGGATTATGGCTTTTGCCTGCGGCAGTTTGATTGTACCTGACAGCCATTCGCGGGCTGCGTTTAAAGCGTTTTGCGGGCGCAGGTCATCCGAATAGTGCTTGCTCCACAGCGGCAATATAACCCGCTCAGAATAATCAACCGCCCAAGCAGCAAGCGTTATCTTACTCTGCGTTTCAATTAATTTCATAAGTGACTGAATATACGGCGCCTCCCAGTCACTTAGCATTTTTCGTGTTTTTGGCATACTCATCCTCCTTATTTACTGCATAATTTGTATGATTTCTTCACCAGCTTTCCCAACATCCGAATATCTCCTCGATAACCTGCCGGTTTCATACTGACATCTTAACTATCATATCTGCCTATATGGACATATTCCTACGAAGCGATATTTTCACGATTTTCACACAATGTCTTTCAACCCTTGACATCAATGCCACGCACCAACATGCATTGAGGATACAAAAAAGATGTCGTGAAGACACAGCGGTTCCTTATGACAAGACACTCCAAAAATCTATCACTTCTGGTTTATAGTCATCAGGCAATTCTTCTTCACTTAAAAACTTGAAATTGTCATCATTCAATATTGATATAAATACTTCGTATGGAATCCTAGAAAACCCACAGGCATAATCACTGACTTCGAACCACATACCTTCTTTGTTACTCAAATTTAAACCCCTGGCAAACTTTGTATAGTTTGAGCAATCATGAACTACTAAATCCCAGTTTTCTTCAATTTCCATAAATGGCTCTAAATAAACGTAGGAAATGCCAGTGGGTTCTGGTGAATGGAAAGAAGAAAATCGATATCCTTCTCATAAAATTTAGTGTCCCCAATTTCCCACACCTAAACTTCACTCCCGCTAATTTTCAGGAATTAGTTATATTTAATTAAATGAATTGGAATTTGTCAGCTCCTGGTTGTGCTGATAATATCCAAATGCATTAAGCCTTTTTAATCGGATGACGTATGGCCGTTTTCCATTTTGAGAGCTCGACTTTGCGGGCATCCGAAAGATAGATTTCGTGGTGCAAACGGGTATCTGTTATATCATTTATATATCCGTTTTCATTCAAATACTTGTCCATAATGGCAACGGTGGCAGGTTCATCATCAAACGGACCTATATGCATGATTTGCACACATAAACCTTCATCGACTGTTAGAAACTCTGCAGAAGATAAATCCAGCTTTCTCCTTTTAGTTGCATCTACTACTGCCCATTCAAAATCTTTTTTTGCCACAAAGTCCGGTAGACGGATAACTGAAATCCAGTTAAACGAGTTCTTGTTTCCATAGTCAACACCCTCAACATTATCCTGCCACCAAAAGCCTTCCAGCGGAGGCACTACATATTCAAAAAAGCCTTCAATCTTGTGCGAACCCTTATAGCTCATTTTGATTGTATATGCAATCGCATAAAGAATGCCGATAGCTTGCTGATATGTACCGCCTTCTTGATTTGGGTTTCCTTTCCCTCTTACGGCGATATAGTTTGCGACCGGAACAGTTACTATTTCCGGTGTGTTCTTAGGCATATAAAACTCTTTGTACTCTTTCTTAAAGTCAAAAGCCATACCTTTACCTCCAAGTTTAATTTATTATTATTATTGCCATACAATATTGCATATCCGCAAGCCTGACTCCATTTGTACTGCGTGCCATGTAAAGGCGTTCCCACAGCAGCCCTTCTTCATTGAGCTCCCTTATAACGTCGCGCAGACTGATAACTCTGCGTGAGAAAAGTTCTTATCCTGTCGTCCAGCGTGTTATTCATCAGAATTTCGAATATTTCAATTAGACTAAAGCCAAGGCTTTTTAATACCTGAATATGATTTGCACGGACAATCTGCTTTTCGCCGTAAAACCGGTATCTGTTGATACGGTCTATCTGTCCCGGCTTGAGAAGCCCGATCTTGTCATAGTTTCGGAGAATATGGATGCTGATTTCGGTCAGAGTTGAGAATTATCCGATTTTTAGCATAGTTCACCTTCTACGCTTCTTCTGCATTATATAAATAACCAGAAATTCTATCAGCTCGATCAATTCCTGTTTGTCTACATGTATAATAAAGTAACTCATCCATTATTATTGTCTCAACATGGCTCGTCTGGATTTTTTTAATTATAACAATAACACATTTTCAACCTATTGGTTCGGTAGATACAGTCCACACTTTTTGCCTGTTCGGTAGATGCAGTCGACCAATAATGCCCGTTTGGTCGTAGATAGAGTCAGATGTAAGTGCTTTTTTTAAGTCTTTTCAGTTTTTAAGCCTTAGTTTACAGAATCATATCCACGACACTTCTAACACTCTCGTTATGGGAACATATTTTATTTAAAATTAACAACTTGTATATTGTTTATAAAACCTGATGTCTGAATCATTATAGGATACACTTCACCAGTTATTAAATCAAAATCATAAACTCCTCTTTGGTTATCTATAAAAGATATTGAAAAAATATGCTGACCATCTGACGAATATCCAGCATCTCCAACTTGCAAACGGTATGTATTCCATTCGCTAATTTCTATAACTTTCTTAATTCTATTATAACGATACAAAGTGGATGGTTCTGAAGAATTATTATAGTTCCGATCACACAATGCATATATATCACTATCGTGAATCATTACAGTTCTAATCCACAAAGATTCTTCAAAGAGTTTACTTGTATTTTCAAAACTATAATCAATTTCGTAAACAGTATGTATGGGCATTTTAAAATTATCTTGTCCGACTGGTCCATCCTGATGTGTAACATTGTAAACTCTTTCAGTTTCAGAATAAGTAGATACAATAACCTTCTTTTGCTTTCTATCAATAGCAATAGCCTCAACGTTTGTGTCCTCATCTCCCCAATAAGATATACTGTTAGTTTTCGAATCAATAACTCCTAACTTGAGGACTTGGCTGCCGTTAGGCCGACCTACAAAGAATACTTTGGCGCCATCAGAAATTATGTAATTAACTGCGAAAAGATCATTGGTTAGCTGCTTTTCTTGAGAAAATTTTGTATCAAAAACAAATATATTATCTCCCAAATTCTCGCCTATGCTTATGCGTTTAGTAAAATACACTGACTTTGACTTTGCATCGTAGAATCCTAGAGGATATTGTGCACTATATTCAAATTGAAATACTTCTTCAGTTGTTTTTGTTATAATATCATAAACAATTATTTTAGTAGATATCTTACCCGTATCAATATCTTCCTGAGAAGTTGTTATTGAGATATAGTTATTAATAGGGGAATCCCTCCCGATTATAGTTAACACCACTATACATACTAAAACAATAGCTATGATAAATAAAAATCTTTTTTCCAAAATTGAAATCCCCCTGTAAATTATTTCACCTTCAATACTCGTAGTAATACCTAAAATGTGTATGACACCGAGGTCTGCATGTTATATATGCGGTTCTACCTTCTTATAAAAGAATCCTTATTGAACACATATCGTTCTGGCTTATTTGGCTCAAAGTACACTTCAAATAACTTTTTACCTTCATCATATAAAGATACCGATTTTGCGCCAATTGATTTATTAATATCAGAAACAGCTATTTTCCCTTCTTTCAGCATGTATATTTTTGTTTCAGGAATTGTACCTGTAGTTGCTACAACTTCTTTCTTACCATCGTTGTCCAAATCAATTTCAATTGTGTTTCCATCTATCTGTATAATCGAATTTTCAGGTTTTTCTTCAACAAGCCAATAAAATGCCTGTGCATAATTAGCACCTAATATCCCATAAAACTTAACTGCCTTCTTCCCAAATACCTGAATCTCTTCAATTCCCATTAAATCTTCTGGTGTGTTCTCCATTGACACCTGACCTATATAATAAGATTTACCATTCAAATTAATTCCGCCTTTAAATTCACTATTTTCATTATCCGTAAATATAAAGGTGCTGCGTTCTTTATCAATTATTTTTTCTTCAATAATTTTATTAATATTATCCAATTGCAGATTTTCTATTTTTGCATTGCTTAATTGAAAAAATTCTAGTGGGTATATATTATTTTCTTTCTCAAAAAATATCCATTTGTTTTTTAACAACACAACAAGGCCATCATCATAATAAGCATATTTTGAGCCTATTGAACCAAAGTTTGTTTGCCCATTTTCCACTGGTTTTTCATGTTGATTAACCGAAGAAACAACTTCCCCTATAATATCTGAATCACCGATTTCTATAGATATTTCTTTATTAGTATCAAGGAATAACATATCTCCAACTTTAATCATTGGTCTTAAATCTCTAAATTGTTTTTCATCTGGGTAAGGATAGGGATATGGCAGGCTGCTCTCAGCAATTATCCAGACAAGCCGATGCGGGATCCCTTTTGACCTGTCCATATAGACAAATCTAACAGTTGCCGATAATCGCCCTTCTTTATGACGGTATTCCATATAGCGTAGCCCCTGCTCCCTGTCGTGCCAGCCGGTTTCACCTTTGCCCAGTATGTTCATAATACCCTCGATTTGATATGTTTGATTGCTGTCTAAAGAAACATTATCTTTACCATTAGCATGAGCCACCAACATCGACACGACGCCATCATCATATACATTGACACACATTTTTCTGAGCCGCCCAGTTTCCTCATCAGCGCTATAACGAACTTCTTCGAAGTTGAAATCATACCCGTTTTTCACATTCAATGGTTCTGTGGGCATTAGGGTAGAGGTATCCATCTCATTTATATCAGCACCAAGCATGAAACCATTTACGTAAAAATTATAAAAATCATAATCTCCAGTGCCATTGGTTGCCCTGTTTGCCGCAAGTCCCACGCTCAATACCGCGACAAGTGCGATCGATACAACAATAATCCAAACAGTGGGCTTTTTAAAGTTCAACACGTTTTTAATCCTCCCTCTTACATTTCCCTCACCAAAAGCAAGCGGACTACCATTTATAATATGCCGTCCAGTAGCAAGAGACAATAAAGAATTAGCATAAGGCTTTTTAATATCTTCATGCATTTCTTTCAGTACCTGTTCGTCACAGGATAGCTCCATATCCGTACTCATTAGCACAAACGCAATCCAAACAAGAGGATTAAACCAATGTATGGACAATACCAAGAAAGCTAATATCTTAATGATATGGTCTTTTCGTTGGATATGGGTCTGCTCATGTAGTAAAATATAGCTTCTTTCGGTGGCGTTAAGCCCAACTGGTAAAAATATCTTTGGTCTTATTAAGCCAAGCACAAATGGTGTTTTCAAATTCTTAAATTCGTAGATATTCTGCTCTATTAATTGCGCATTTTTAAGCTGTCTTTTCAAGATCAAAATAGATACAAGGTTATAAACAAGCAATGCTATTATGCCTATGACCCAGATGTAAGCAGCTATTTCTGTATAAATCTGCAATGGATTTACACTTGCCCCAACAGTCGGAGCGGGAAGTGATTGACTTACAAATGAGTCAACTACTTCTATCCCACTATTAATCTGCGGACTTTGCTGATAGATGATATCATGGGGGATTGGAACAGCATTCGTATTCCGTGGCATAAGACTGAACATGCTTTCAAAGGAGAATGGAATTATCAGGCGAAAAGCAACCACACCCCATAAGGCATAGGCGATAATTTTTGGAGCTTTTTTGAGTAATAGTCTGACAAGTATCACAAAGAGGATTACGTAACTTGCCGTAAGGCTCATATTTAAAACAGTAAGAAATAGTTCACTCATTGCTACACCTCCTTGTGCTCATCAATCAATCTTTTCAACTCTTCGGCTTGATTATTACTTAATTTTTTACCACTAATAAAAGATGTTAGAAATTTCGGCAGTGACCCTCCAAAGGTATCCTCGACAAAACGTATACTTTGCTTTGCATAATATTCATCCTTTGAAATTTGAGATGAAACCACCGCATTTTCATTTTGAAAAATGCCCTTTTCGCATAACTTTTTAAGTACTGTATATGTTGTGGACTTTTTCCAATTCATTTCTTTTTCACTTAGCTTGACAAGGTCGCCGGAACCAATCGGTTCGTTCTGCCAGATTAAATCAGCAAACTTTTCTTCAGTTTCTGCAAGTTTATAATATTTCATGATAAACCTCCTTGGTCTATTCATCATCGACTTTATATTAAGTCTATACTGAATAAACCAAATTGTCAATGATGATTTCTTTAAAAAAATGTAACAAGATTTAATATTATTAAAACCGCCAACCAAGAGAGTTTATCTCCAGATTGACGGTCTGACTCCAAGTAATGTTTTATACTTCAACTTCAATTCCCGATTTAAACCTCACTCCCACATTGCTTTCAAATAATGTCTGTTTTTCTATTGTTATTTTATTTTGCAATTCCTTTTAAAATGATTTTGCATCATTTTGTGGGCTATATCTGAAAAATCATCTTCTGCATCAGTATTTTTCGCTGAAAAAGGGGTCTAAAATCATGCATTTTTAACCCCCTTTTTTGCTCATTTTTCACCCCTAAACCACTACATGTAGTGGTGGAACTCTATTTTTCATCTTTCAAACCACTACGTTGCATCAGAATCACGCACTCCACGTGCCTTGAGAGGACAAAAAAGATGCTGGTTGAAGCTGGTCCCCCCTTAGTGGCAGGATATCCTTACCATCAGATTATACAACACCTGTGCCATTTCTGCCCTTGTGGCTGTACTCTGTGGTGCAAGCTTTCCGGCGTTCCCGCTGATGGTATCGGTTTCAACCAACAAAGACATGGCTTCCCTTGCCCATGAAGCTATTTGCCCTTCGTCTGTAAATTCTGAAAGCGTTCTGCCCGGGCTCACCTCATCTGATTTCTTTGTTTCGGGAAACTGCTGTATAACTCTCAACACGTTATACAGCAATGTAAACATTTCCTGACGGATGATTTCCCTATCTGGAGCAAACATGTTATTCCCTACTCCTGCGGATATGCCAAGCCGTTTTGCTGCTGCGAGGTAGCCAGTATACCAGGTGCTTCCTGAATCCGAGAAATTATCCGACCGGCTGGTATCCGGCTCTATGCCGTAGGCTCTCATCAACATAGTAATGAACTGTCCTCTGGTCAGCTTGCTATCAGGACTGAAATTGCCATTTCCGGTACCGGAGGTGATTCCCCTTGCTGCAATAAAGCTTACAGCCCTTTCATACCATATGCCGTCCGGTACATCCTTAAAGCCAACCTTGTTATAAGCTACAGCAAAATCACTGAAATGGGTGGTACTGAATCTGACTGTACCATCGGACTGCCTGTAACATCCGTTTGGTATGGTTATAATATTACCGTTTGCATCTATAAACCAAATTACTATACTTTCATGACTTTCCAGCTCTGCTGCCGTTGGTGTGTATGGTATTGATACCCATACAGGGGCAGCCGGATTGCTCCAGGCGGTTTCTACACCGTTCAAAGTCAGGGTCAGCTGAATAACCGGCCTGTTTCCGATTGCAGCTTTCACTTCTGCCGGCAGTGTTGACTTGTCAACAGCTGTTATTGTTATACCTACGGTTTTCCCAGCAGCTTCTTTTATGGTAGAAAGCATGCCTGCTGGAATTCTGACACTGCCCAAGATAGTTTTTACTGTAAATGAGGACTCACCTGAGACAAGATTGTCAGCCGGCATTTCCAGAGTATAGGAGCTTGCACCGGAAACAGGCGGAACATTTACAACGATCTCTCCCGCCATACTTCCCAGTGTTATAACGGCATTACTGCCTCTTCTCTGGACTTGTATAGCCCTCTTTGTACCGCCAATGTCTATACTTGCCTGATTCCCATTATTATAGGAATTGTCACTATCATCGTAATGCTCTGTATTGTCAGGTGGTAGCTGGCCATCTCCGGGATCGCCATCCCCTTCATCTGTCCCGGCTGTGGTGAATGCCAGCACATAGTCCTCCTGCTGTGTTTCCCCACTCTCGCTCTCCACTGCACCTCTGGGTATTTCCAAAGTGTAGGTAGTGTTTTCATTAAGACTTCCTGCATGATTCATTGTCAGCAGTTCCCCATCAATAGAAGGGGCAACAGGAATCCCTCTAACACTTGATCCTTCTTTATGCTCATACAGGGCAATTTTTGAAAACTCATAACCCTTTATAACCTTTTGGTTATATTTCAACCTGATAGCCGTATTCACTGCAGTGTTGTTCATGCCGGCACCGGGATATGCGGATACAATCTCGGGATTGGTTGTAATTGTGGTAAAGCTCATATCAAATGCACTTCCCAAAGCATGTCCATAGGAATCTCCCAGCGCATCCGCAGGTATTGTCAATCTATATCCTGTTCCATAATTCAGCAGGTTTTGTGGTTTTATGGTTAAGGTATTGTCTTCAATTACTTTGTCTATTGTAATAATATTCAGTTCTTCATCTATCAGTCTTATTTGCTCAAATTCGGAACCTTCGCCTATACTCATATTAAATTCAAGGCTAATTGCACTTGCCACTGCTACCTGTTCATCCCCCGGTCCTATGTTCAGGCTTTTTAACACAAATGGTGCAGGTTTCAGTAAAAATGTCCGAATATTATTATCCCTATTGCCCTCATTCACCTCTTCCGGAAGTGTTACTCTTACCCTCAGCTTTTCCCGTCCGTTTGCCGGCAGCATATATATCAGCACAGTTTCTTCCCCAAGATCTAACGTCTCAATTAGTGTTGTTTCCAATATTTCTCCGCTGACATCATCCTCAAGCCATACCTTTGCCCCGTCCAAAACCTTGCTTCCCATGTTGGCAATGGTGACGTTTATCAGATAATCGTCAGCTGCCGGATTCTCGCAGGTTAAGTCGGTAATGGCAATATCCGAGGTGAAGACCTTCATATTAACAGTGTTATTATCTATAGTTGTTTCCTCTACCCCATCATTCGGCTGAGCCACTGCATACAGGTCATATTCGTTCTTTTCTTCCGAACCAACCAACCATTCTATCTCAATTTCTTTTGTAGAACGCGCAGAGATAAGCTGAGGAGCTGCTTCGGCAATTTTTATGCCCCCCATCTCGGGATTTCCATCATATAAATAAACGGTTACATTTTCCGCAAAATCCCCTGCATTTTCAAGAACTGTGTATACCGTCACCACCGTACCCGGCAGCGGGAATTCTGTTGAAAGGAGCATACTCTCCTCTTGGAGAGCAACATCATGCACCGGTGCATAAGTCAATAATTTTAAGTCCACCTTATTGCTAATGCTCCTGGTTTCAACTAATTCTTCAGCATTATCAATCATAACAGGTTTTGCTTCCGTTATAATATCAGCCTGTGTAAAGGCTGCATTCAGCTCACCGTCACTGTTAAAGGTCGCACTTATTGCATTCGTATATTTATCCCCGGTTACAAGTCCGATTTTTCCACTCCACTTTTCATTATCGAAATCATAGAAGGAAGAGTACATTTCTAATGCCTTATCTTCGCCGGGCTGTGTATATACCAGTGCAACCAATGGCCTTTCACCTTTGCTTGCGGTAATCTGATAATTACTCTGAATATTATCCGGTGACTCCTCTGTCCTTGTCTCAGCCTCCAAGCCTGCTTTATATACGATCTTCCCATCCTCAAGCCATGTAATAAACCAGTCCCCATCAATGGATACAGCCTTTGGTGCAGAATCATTTAATGCATTGTCGGTAAGGAATATGGCTTCACCCCAGGCATTTCCGTCATAAAGCCTTGCATAGACCTCTCTGTCTTTACCGGTCGAAAAATAATTATCCATATCCAGTGTATACAGCAGCAAGCCTTCTTCTCCTTCCATAGCCAGGCTGGAATCAAGTATAGTAGAAGCATTCATCTCAATGGCTTCCGGTTCACTCCATGTACCATCATTCCATAGGGAGAAGTATAATTGGTCACCTGCCATTGACGGAGTACCTTCTTCCATATTCAGGATTAATCCCGAGCCTTCAGACTTAGTCCATACCAGCAGTGCCCTATCTCCATCTGCTACAAGCCT
>JAQUTA010000033.1:14760-21611 GCA_028709965.1 Lutispora sp. | reverse complement strand
CGTATCTCATCTTTTCAATATTAAAATCATCACTTATTCCGGCTCCAAAAGCTGTAATCATAGCTCTTATCATTTCGCTTGACAAAATCCTATCTAATCTGGCTTTTTCAACGTTTAATATTTTGCCCCGAAGAGGTAGTATTGCTTGATATTTTCTATCCCTTCCCTGCTTTGCAGAGCCGCCGGCTGAATCTCCCTCGACTATATATATTTCGCACAGTGAAGGATCCTTTTCTGAACAATCTGCAAGTTTTCCCGGCAACGTAGTGCTCTCTAATGCAGACTTTCTTCTTGTCAGTTCTCTTGCCTTTTTCGCAGCTTCTCTAGCCCTAGCGGCTGTGAGAGCTTTTTCTATAATTGCCTTTGCAACAGAAGGGTTTTCTTCTAAAAATGCTTCTAAACCCTCAAATATAATACCATCAACAATGCCCCTCAATTCAGGATTACCAAGCTTTGTCTTGGTTTGACCTTCAAATTGAGGATCTGTAAGCTTAATGCTCAATACTGCTGTCAGGCCTTCTCTCGCATCTTCTCCCTGAAGGTTTGTATCATTTTCCTTTATTATCTTATACTTTCTTGCATAATCATTTATTGCTTTTGTAACGGCATTTCTAAAGCCAATGTTATGAGTACCGCCTTCAATTGTATTAATATTATTGGCGAAGCTGAATATATTCTCATTGTAGCTATCATTGTATTGAATTGCTGCTTCAACAATAGTATCATCCTTACTTGATGAAATATATAGAGGTTCCGGATAGAGTACTTCTTTATTCTTATTTAAGTATTTGACAAAAGAGACAATACCTCCCTCATACTGAAAGCCTTTTTCTATGTCTGTTCTTTCATCTTTTAGGGTGATTTTGATACCCTTATTCAAAAACGCCATTTCTCTAAGTCTATACTCTAATATTTCAAAGCTGTATTCCAATTCATCAAAAACCTGACCATCAGGTTTAAATGTTATTTTTGTACCTGTTGATGTAGAATCACCAATAATCTTTAGTTCTGTTACAGGATTTCCTCTTTCAAACCTTTGTAAATATATTTTACCTTCTCGTTTAACTTCTACCTCAAGATATTCTGAAAGAGCATTTACAACAGAGACACCTACTCCATGCAAACCTCCTGATACTTTATATCCGCCGCCGCCAAATTTGCTCCCTGCGTGAAGCACAGTCAAAGCCACTTCTACTGCAGGTTTTTTTAATTTTGGATGCATACCTACAGGAAATCCTCTGCCATCATCTATATTTGTTATAGAATTATCTGGATGAATTATTACTTCAATATTTTTACATGCACCTACCAAAGCTTCATCTATGCTATTATCTACAACTTCCCATACAAGATGGTGGAGCCCCTTGGATCCGGTGCTCCCTATATACATACCAGGTCTTTTCCGAACGGCTTCAAGACCTTCCAATACTTGTATTTGTTCGGCTTCGTACTCCTGGTTTCTCTTCTTTTCTACCATAAAAACTCCCCCTATATTATCTACTTCAATGAAATATCTTCTAAAAAATTGGATCTCTTTAAAAGTGTTACAGATGATATAGGAGATAAATAAATAACTGTCTTATTATCTCTTTCAGAAAGTATAAAAGATTTATATGAATTTTTTGAAATCTTTTTTATAAAGCCTTCATCATCTGCTGTTTGAAGAAACTCCCTTGTATTTTGAGAAACATTACTTGACTCTAAATCCATTATGGCAATTATATCTTTCAATGGTACTACCACATCTCCGCCAAGATGAATAAACATAAACTACATCCTCCTCCCAAGGAATATTCCTAATAATTCTAATACTATTAGTAGTATATCCTTATTTAGGTAAAAGTAAAAGATTATTATATAACGCTACTTATCATACACCTTTCCATTTATTACATTAAAAATCTTGTATTTTGATTTATCACCTAAATACAGATTTTCATATTCAGTACATGTAATAATTACCTGTACATTCTTTATAAAAGAAATTAAAAATCCCTGCCTGTTTTTATCTAATTCAGAAAAAACGTCATCGAGAAGCAAAACAGGAGTTGTTCCTGTTTCATCCTTTATATAATCCATTTCAGAAATCTTTAATGATAAAAGAGCAGATCTTTGCTGCCCTTGGGAACCATAGTTTCTGACTTCTTTTTCGTTAATGAAAAGGCTAAGCTCATCTCTATGAGGGCCATAATTGGTCATCTTTCTTCTCATATCATATGCTCTGGCATCTATGAGCTTTTTTTCAAAATCTTTTTTTATATCATTTATCTCATACTTTCCGCCACCGGTAGAAGGCATGTATTTTAGATGAAAATCCTCTCTTCCGCCAGAAAGCTCCTTATTAATTTTCCATGCTTTCTTATCTATGCCATCAATAAAAATCTGCCTGTCAACTATGATTTTGGAGCCATATTCTATTAATTGATGATCCCATATATCAAGGGTTTTTTCTATTACTTCAATATTCTTTTCGTTGCACAACAACATATTTCTCTGAGCTAAAACCTTTAAATACTGGTTAATATTATAGTAATACTTTGGTTTTGTCTGAGATAATATAGAATCTATAAATTTTCTTCTCTCTGATGGTCCTTCTTTTATTATTTTCATATGATCCGGCGAAAATATTACGGTATTGAGTTTGCCTAATATATCGCTCAATTTTTCAAGCCTTATTCCATTGACTTTTATTTGTTTTTTTTGATTTCTTTTCATTACAAAATCAATATTATAATCAAAATCATCTTTTTTAAATTTTATACATATTCGGGAATCATTTTCATCCCATTTGACCATCTCATTATATCTTTGAGTCCTATGTGACTTTCCCATTGTAAGTAAATATACAGCTTCAACTATATTTGTTTTGCCTTGAGCATTTTCACCATAGAATATGTTGATACCGGGATCTAACTTTATATACTGTTCACTATAATTTCTATAGTTTAGTAAAAATATGCTCTCTATATTCAATAAAAGCACTCCCTAAGTGTTAAACTATCTTATATTTACGTCCTTCAAATTCTATAACATCTTCCGGTCTTAATTTCTTTCCTCTGGCTTTTTCTACGACTCCGTTTACTAAAACTTTGCCTTCCATAATAACATTTTTAGCCTCTCCACCGGTATTTATTAGACCTTCATATTTCAAAAACTGATCGAGCTTAATATATTCAGTATCTATTTTGATTTCAATCAATACAATTCACCTTCTTTTATCTCCTGCGCACTGGGAGAATTAAATATAAAAATCCGGGATCATCTAATGGTTTTATTATGCTAGGACTTACGCTTGTTGTAAATTCAAAGGTTATTTCCTCTTTGCTCATAACTCTTAAAGCATCTATCAAATATTTTGGATTAAATGCAATCTCTATATCTTCTCCAGTTTTGGATATTTTTAATTCTTCATGTACATCTCCATTATCACTATTTGACTTAATATTCATGTTTTCATCGTATATTTCAAATTTTATGCTGTTATTTGAATCTCTAGCAAACAGAGCCGCTCTCTCGCAAGCATCTAAAAGATTTTCTGTTTTGAGTGTAATTTTTGTTTTATATTCTGTAGGCAGCAATTGCTTATAATTTATAAATTCTCCTTCAAGTAGTCTTGAAATAATTGTTGTATTTCCTGTTTGGAATAATATTTGATTTTTTGATAGGAAAATATTGACCGGATCCTCACTATCATTAAGTATTTTTCCTATTTCTATTAAAGTTTTGCCTGGTATTACCGCTTTGAAATTTTCATCATTTAATACACTTACCAACTTAACAGCCATTCTAAAGCCATCTAGTGCTACCATAGTAATCTTGTCACTAGAAATTTCCATTAAAACTCCTGTTAGTATAGGTCTAATTTCATCATTTGAAACGGCTACAATTGTCTGCTTTATCATCTCTTTCATTGTAGAGTTTGATATGCTGAGTCCATTGTCTCTGTTTACGCTTGGAAGTTCAGGAAACTCATCTTTTGATAAACAAAGTATTTTAAACTCAGAACTCTCGCTTTTTATATATACAAAATTATCCTTAGTTTCAATCTCTACGTCTGAATCAGGTAACTTTCTCACTATATCTCCTATTATTTTTGAAGATATTACAGTGCTGCCTTGTTCTATAACATCTATATTAGAGGTGGTTTCTATGCCCATTTCCAAATCTGTAGATATTAGCGTTAGTTTGCCATTTTTTGCTTGAAACAAAATTCCTTCTAGTATAGGAAGAGTTGTTTTAGAAGGCACTGCTTTTTGAACAATATTTATGCTTTCCAATAAGTTGCTTTTGGTTGTTATAATTCTCATTGTGGATAACCTCCAATTTTCTTTATTATTAAATAATATAATAAATAATACTAGTAATAGTAATAGAGCCTGTTAATCTGTTAAGAACTTGATCAAATAAGCAATATGACTGAATTTACATTGTTGATAGTTTGTTGAGAAGTAAGATTTTATAAAGTCACTAATTTAATAACTTTTTCAGTGGATAAAAGTATCAACAACTTATTGATACTTTATCAACAGTTAATTTTCAATTTTGCTTTTTAAGTCATTTATTATGTTCTTTAATTCGGGATCTTTGTTTAATTCATTTGATATTTTGTCATAGGCATGCATTATAGTAGTATGATCTCTACCAAACTCTTCTCCAATTTTAGGTAAAGAAAGATCAGTTATTTCTCTGCAAAGGTACATTGCAATCTGCCTTGGAAAAACAATGGATTTAGTTCTTTTCTTTGCAGTAAAATCTTCAATTTTGAGATTGAAATATTGACTTACTTTCTCTTTTATTAAGTCCGGGGTAATAAATTTAGGTCTGGAATTAGAAAAAATATCTTTTAATGCTTCGCTGGCCAGCTCTTCATTTATTTCTCTATTAGTTAAGGAAGAATATGCAACTATTCTTATCAGAGCTCCTTCTAGTTCTCTTATGTTTGATAGAATTTTTTTGGCTATGTAGTGCATGACATCATCAGGTATTACAAGGTTCTCGATCTTTGCCTTTTTCTTTAAAATGGCAATCCTTGTTTCTAAATCCGGAGGTTGAATATCAGCTATTAGTCCCCATTCAAATCTTGATCTAAGCCTGTCCTCAAGAGTTGGAATTTCTTTCGGTGGTCTATCACTGGAAATAATAATTTGCTTATTTGCTTCATATAAAGAATTGAAGGTATGGAAAAATTCCTCCTGAGTTCTTTCTTTTCCTGCAATAAATTGAATATCATCCACTAAAAGTATATCTACATTTCTATACTTGCCTCTAAATTCAATGTTTCTATCATCTCTTATTGAATTTATTAATTCATTGGTAAAAGTTTCGGAGGATACATATACTACTTTTGCTTTTGTATTTTGATTGAGGACATAATGTCCTATGGCATGCATAAGGTGAGTCTTTCCCAAGCCTACTCCTCCATATATAAAAAGAGGATTATAGGCCTTTGCAGGAGATTCAGCTACTGCAACGGAGGCTGCATGAGCAAGTCTGTTGCTGTTTCCTATTACAAAGGTATCAAAAGTATATCGAGGGTTCAAAGAGGCACTAATGGTTTCCTCAGGTATTCTTTTTCCCATGGCGTTATTAGGTCTATCTAAATCCGCATCTATATCGCTCACTGTAAATTTTATATCATGATATTTTGAAGTTACTTGTTTTAAAGCATTTTTAATAAGAGTAGCATAGCGAGTTTCTATTATTCCTTTTGTGAAATCATCGGGTACGTGAAACATGACCATATCGTTATTGATCATAATTGGAGTTATTGATTTGAGCCAGGTATTAAAGCTGACCTCCGTTAATTCAACTTTAATAATATCAAGGGTTTTATCCCATATTTCATAATTTTGGGGATTCATTTCCATCCTCCTTAAGATGCATATTGGAAGAAAAGTATATTGTGCATAAATTATTGATAAAATGTTAATATAATATTGCATATATAAATTGTCCACAAAAGGGACAAAAAAAATATTAACAAGCCTGATGTATATATTCAAGTGATTTTATTTGATTATTGACTAAAATGTTGAAAACAATACACAAAAAACATTAGTTATACACAAGTTTATACACAAGTTGTGCATAAACTAGGACTTTAGTAACAACTAAAAGTTATGCACAGTCTTAAAATAATATTAGCAAATTGAGGAGATAAATTCAATTGATATTTCAAAGTTATCCACAATGCGGTAAAATATATTTTAATCTCTATTATTGTTGTCTTAAATTCCTTGACAGCAAATATTAATATATATATAATTTTAATGTACGGTGGCGTATTATGCTTAAAGTGCAATATTTATATAAACGTAGTCGTTGGGGGGTGTAGGAATGTTAATGACATATCAGCCAAAGAAAAGACAAAGAAAAAAGGTGCATGGCTTCAGAGAAAGAATGAGTACTATTAGTGGGAGACAAGTTCTTAAGAGAAGAAGAAGAAAAGGTAGAAAGAGATTAACAGTATAAGGCCGCTTTTGTGGCCTTTTTCTCTACATGCCTCATTAATTGGAGGATAATATGAAGGTCACCGAAAGAATAAAGAAAAATTATATATTTAAAAAGGTTTACACAAATGGAAGATATTATGCTGAGAAATCCTTGGTACTTTATATATTGAAGAATGATGATGATATGAACAAAGTGGGTTATTCAGTAAGCAAGAAGATAGGCAACAGCGTCAAGAGAAACCGTGTAAAAAGACTGATGAAAGAAAATTTCAGAAAACTCAGTGAGGATATAAAAACAGGATATTTTATTGTTTTTACTGCGAGGGTAAAAAGCAGCGAAGCTGATTATTATGATATTGAAAAAGAAATGATAAACGCTATAAAAAGGGCCAGGCTCTT
>JAQUTA010000033.1:4647-14660 GCA_028709965.1 Lutispora sp. | reverse complement strand
AAGATGTGAAGATATGAAGCATTTTATTATTTTTTTAATAAAAATTTATCAATTGATTATATCTCCCATGAGCCCGGGAAAATGCCGGTTTGTTCCTACATGCTCTAATTACACTATTGAAGCTGTAAAAAAGTATGGTGGAATAAAAGGGACTATTTTGGGAATAAAGAGGGTATTAAAGTGTCACCCTTTTAATTCGGGTGGATATGATCCGCTACCATAGAATAAAGGAAAATATAACTTTAATATTTAGGGGGAGATGTTTTGTTCGATATAATTTCCAGGCCATTTGGTGCATTACTCAAACTAATATTTGATTTTACAGGGAGTTATGGGTATGCCATCATATTATTTACTATCTTAACGAAAATATTATTATTGCCTATAAATATAAAACAAACTCAGTCAACGAAGAAAATGAATGAAATCAATCCAAAGATGAAAGAAATACAGACAAAGTATAAAGGCGACCCAGAAAAGATGAATGAAAAGCTGAAGGAGCTATATAAGGAGCACAATTATAATCCTGCTTCAGGCTGTCTTCCTGCTCTTATACAGCTTCCCATAATCATTGCACTTTTTAGAGTTTTGCAAAATCCTGTGGGTTTTGTATTTACACCAGAAGAGTTTGCAGCCATGGCCAAGGGTTTTTGGTGGCTTGCAGATTTAGGTAAGCCAGACCAGATATATATACTTCCTGTATTATCAGCCCTTACTACTTATTTACAAACAGCTATGATTTCATCAAAAGGCAATGCTGACCCTACAATGAAATCCATGAATACCATTATGCCTTTGATGATTGGATGGTTTACTTTAAAATTTCCTTCAGGAGTAGCTTTATATTGGGTAGTTGGTAATATCTTTACTATATTACAGCAGTATTTTATGACCAAAAATGTATTTGGTCGTAAGGGAGGCGAATAATCAGATGAAATGGGTTGAAAAGACGGCTAAGACGGTTGAGGAAGCTGTAGAATTAGCCCTTCAGGAGCTCAACATCACAAAAGACAAGGCAAATATAGAAATATTAGAACAGCCTAATAAAGGTTTTTTCGGATTAATAGGAAGCAGGCTTGCAAAAGTAAAGGTTTCTGCAGCAGAAGAAAAATTAGCAGCTGAAGCAACAACAAAGGAAAAAGAACAGGACGCGGCATATAAGTTCCTTAGAGAAATACTAAATTGCATGGATATAAAGGCAGAAATCAAGGTAAAGCAAACAGAAAGAGGTCTTTATATCGATTTTATTGGACCAAAGATGGGAATTATAATTGGAAGGCGTGGTCAGACTTTAGACGCTTTGCAATATTTAGTAAGCCTTGTGGTCAATAAAAACAAAAGCAGAGAAGAATATGTAAGGGTAGTATTGGATACGGAAAATTATAGAGAAAAAAGAGAAGAGACTCTTATAAGACTAGCAAATAGGCTGGCAGAGAGAGTGGCAAAGTCTAGAAGAAAGATGGAACTTGAACCTATGAACCCATATGAGAGAAGAATTATACATTCTGCTTTGCAGGATTATCCCGGAGTTATTACATATAGCGAAGGGGAAGAGCCTAATAGAAAGGTTATTATTGCATGCAAATAACCCAGTATGAAAATACTGGGTTTCTAATATTGAAAAGAGGTGGTAATGTGCTGGAGGATACCATTGCGGCAGTAGGAACAGCCCCAGGAGAGGCTGGAATAGGTATAGTGAGATTGAGCGGGAAAGATTCGGAAGAAATTTTGGCTAAAATATTTCAAGGCAAAAAAGTAAAAGATATCAATGATATGCCATCCAGATACATGACTTACGGCTTTATATTTGATGAGGATGGCAAAAGGATTGATGAAGTACTAGCTGTGATGATGAGGGCTCCTTATTCGTACACTGGTGAAGATGTGGCGGAGATACACTGTCATGGAGGCATAATATCTATAAGGAAAATAATGGAGTTGGTACTCAGTAAAGGGGCACGCCTGGCAGAGCCGGGGGAGTTTACCAAGCGAGGCTTTTTAAATGGCAGGATTGACCTGGCTCAATCAGAAGCTGTAATAGATGTTATTACAGCAAAAACAGATGAAGGTCTTCATAACGCTATGAATCAGCTGCAGGGAGAACTATCTGCAAAAGTCAGCCTTGTCATGGATAAGCTGCTTTCCATGCTGGCTCACATTGAGGCATCTATAGATTTTCCTGAGCATGATATTGAAGATATTACAGCAGAAAATATAAAGACTCAGGGCACAGAAGCAAAAGAAATATTGGAAGAATTGCTAGATAGTTATTATGAAGGAAAAATCCAAAGAGATGGTCTCAGCACTGCTATCATTGGGCGACCTAATGTAGGCAAATCTTCTCTTTTAAATCTTTTGTTAAAGGAAAACCGAGCTATAGTAACCGATATACCGGGAACCACAAGGGATATTATAGAAGAGTATTTAAACGTCAAAGGTGTGCTAATAAAGCTGATAGATACAGCAGGTCTTAGGGAAACAGAGGATGTAGTAGAGAAAATAGGAGTGGAAAAAACAAAGGAAGCCATAAGCAAGGCGGATCTTGTTATTTTAATAATAGATGCTTCCCAAGAATTGACATCTGAAGATATGACAATAGCTTCTCTTATAAAAGACAAAAGAGTTATTGTGTCTGCTAATAAAATTGATTTGGGAGTCTGTGCGGATTTGAGTAAATTAGAAGAAATATTTAAAAAGGACAGCATAATTAAAATGTCCGTAAAAAGCAAACAAGGCATTGAACTTTTAGAAAAAGGGATATGGGATGCAGCTTATAGCGGAAATATCAAAACAAAAGGCAGCGTAGTTATATCCAATATAAGACATAAATCACTGATTGATAAAGCATATGAAAGCTTAGAAAGAGCATTGGAAGCTATAAATGAAGGAATACCCCTAGATTTGATATCCGTTGATATTAAGGATTCATGGAGATATTTGGGGGAAATAACAGGAGACACAGTGGAAGAAGATATAATAACAGAAATTTTCAGCAGATTTTGCATAGGCAAATAATAGTAGGTGAGAATATGGAGTATTTTGCAGGAGAATATGATGTAGTAATAATAGGCGCAGGCCATGCAGGCTGTGAGGCTGCTTTAGCATGTGCAAGAATGGGCATGAAGACTCTTGTGACAGCAATAAATCTGGACAGCATAGCTTTGATGGCATGCAATCCATCTCTAGGTGGACCTGCCAAAGGTAATCTGATAAGAGAAATAGATGCTTTAGGCGGAGAGATGGGCATAAATATTGATAATGCCATGATACAGATAAGGACTCTAAATACGAAAAAGGGACCGGCAGTAAGGGCATTCAGAGCCCAAGCGGATAAGAGAAAATATTCGGATAGAATGAAAGAGGTCTTGGAGAATCAGCCAAACCTCTATATAAAGCAAACTGAAATAATAGATATACTAACAGAAGATGATAGTGTAATAGGAGTAATAACAAATTTAGGGGCTAAATATAGCTGCAAAGCAGTGATAGTTGCAACAGGTGTTTATTTAAATGGAAAAGTGGTTATTGGGGAAGTAAGCTATGAAGGTGGACCAAGCGGCCTGTTTCCTGCTAAAAAGCTATCACAATGCTTGAAGAGATTGGGTCTTTCGATAAGAAGATTCAAAACAGGTACACCTGCAAGAATTAATGGAAATACTGTTGATTACAGCAAAATGGTGGAGCAGCCGGGAGACGAGGAGATGGAGCTGTTTTCTTTCATGTCAAAGGATATTGAAATCCGTCAAAACAGCTGCTATCTTACTTATACAAATGAAACCACTCATAAGATTATAAGAGATAATATTCATAGATCTCCTCTATATACAGGAGGTGTTGAGGGCGTAGGACCCAGATATTGTCCTTCTATCGAAACAAAGATTGTTAACTTTCCGGAAAGAGAAAGCCATCAAATATTCATAGAACCGGAAGGGTTGAACACGAGAGAGATGTATGTCCAGGGCTTGTCCTCAAGTTTGCCTGAAGATGTGCAGGTGCAAATGCTCAGATCAATAAAAGGATTGGAAAACTGCCAAATGATGAGGACAGCTTATGCCATAGATTATGATTGCATAAATCCTCAGGAACTTAAGCTAAGCTTAGAGGCAAAAAATATAAACGGCTTATATTTCGCAGGGCAGATAAATGGAAGCTCGGGTTATGAGGAAGCTGCAGCTCAAGGTCTCATGGCAGGAATAAATGCCACCTTAAAGCTTAAGGGCATGGATCCCATTATACTAGATAGATCCGAGGCATATATTGGGGTGTTAATAGATGACTTAGTAACAAAGGGCACCAATGAACCATACAGGATGATGACCTCCCGTGCTGAATATAGGTTGGTGCTGAGGCAAGATAATGCAGATCTAAGGCTTACGGAAAAAGGGCATAATATTGGATTGGTATCAGAAGAAAGATATAATCAGTTCATTGCAAAAAAAGAAAGCATAGAAAAAGAAATAGATAGACTCAAGAACAAATCCATTGGTTTGACAGAAAAAGTGAAGGAGTTTTTGAAAAAAAGTAACAGTTCAGAGATCAAAAGTGGCATAACCCTTTATGAATTGCTGAAAAGGCCAGAAATTACCTATAGTTCACTGTCAGAAATAGATGAGGAAATGCCTGAATTGAGCTATGAAGAAGCTGAAGAATTGGAAATACTGATAAAATATGAAGGCTATATCAAAAAGCAACTGGTACAAATTGAGCAGTTTAAAAAGCTAGAGGGTAAAAAACTTCAAGAAAATCTAAACTACCAAGGAATCAAAGGACTATCTACAGAAGCCATGCAAAAGCTTTCGGAAATTAGACCTTCAAATATTGGCCAGGCATCTAGAATATCGGGAGTATCTCCTGCTGATATTTCGGTGTTGCTTGTGTATTTGGAGCAGATTAGAAGGAGATAGATGTGGCATGAGCAATAGAGATATTTTAGTCAAAGGATTGGAGCAACTGGGAATAAGCGTAGATACTAAGAAGCTGGAAAAGCTTCTTTTGTTTAAAGATGCTCTTTTGGAATGGAATGAAAAAATCAATCTCACTACAATAACAGATGAGAAAGAGATATTTATCAAGCATTTTTTGGATTCAGCTACTTGTTTGAGCAGCGGGATAATAAAGCCCGGTTCTAAAGCAATAGATATCGGCACCGGTGCAGGATTTCCCGGTATGGTAATGAAGATATTGAGAGACGACATAAACATGACTTTACTGGACTCTCTAAATAAGAGAGTAATTTATTTGGAAGATACTGCAAAGAAATTAGCCTTGAACCAAACAGAAATAATACATGGAAGAGCAGAGGAGTTTGGCATAAAAGAAGGCTATAGAGAAAAATTCGATATCGCCTTATCAAGAGCTGTTGCTCCTTTAAATATACTGGCAGAGTATTGTCTTCCATATGTGAAAAAGGAAGGATACTTCCTATGTCAGAAAGGTCCCACATATAGGGACGAGATGGAAGAGGCAGGCAATGCCATTGAGCTTTTAGGGGGAAGTATAGATAATATAGAAGAGCATCTTTTGCCCTATAGCGATATTACACATTATATACTTGTCATAAAAAAAGCAAAAAACACTCCGACAAAATATCCTAGGAAACCGGGGAAACCTGCAGCCAATCCCATAAAATAACCATGTAAAGGTAGAATGCATGGGATATTTGACTAAATATGAAGGTCAAAAGTACTTTACAAATAGAAGGAACATGATAAAGAATGGCGAATAAATAAGTAAAGAGACATAGCATTTCTTTATGGGGAATATGGATTCCCCTTGAAATTTAGAGGGGAATGAGATAATTGAGTGAAGATAAGGCAATATTAAATATTCCTATAGAAAATATAGCTCCTAATCCATATCAGCCTAGAAAGAACTTTAATAATTTGTCTCTTGATGAGCTTTCTAATTCTATAAAATCCTATGGAGTACTCCAGCCTATTAACGTACGCAAAATTGGTGCAGAGGGTTATGAATTGATTGCAGGAGAGAGAAGGCTTAGAGCAGCAAAAATTGCTGGATTAGAGGAAATACCGGCTATAGTTGTAGAAGTAGTGGAGCAGGATTCTGCTGTAATAGCCCTTATTGAAAATTTGCAAAGAGAAGACTTAAGCTTCCTCGATGAAGCAGAAGGCTATTTTAATCTTATAAATGATCATGGTATGACCCAGGAAGAATTGGCCAGAAAAGTAGGAAAAAACCAGTCAACTATAGCAAATAAATTGAGACTTTTGCGATTACCACAAGAGGTAAAAAAAGAAATAATGGAGAACAATCTTACCGAGAGACATGCCAGGGCCCTTTTGAAGCTGCCTGAAGAGAAGCTTCAGCATAAGGCAATAAAGACAGTTGTGAGCCGATCCCTCAATGTAAAAAGGACAGAAGAGCTCATAGAAAAAATACTGGATGAAATTGCAGTGACAAAGGACAAGCCCGGAGACAAAAGAATCAGAGGTAAGATTAACTATGCTATATATGTAAATACAATAAAGAATACATATAAGGAAATATTAAAAACCGGATTTAAAATGCAATATAGTCAAGAAGACAAAGGGAATTACATCGAGATAAATATGAAGATACCAAAAACCTAATAAGGAACGCATTTCCTACCTTTTTCGAATAAGCCCATGTGTACTGCACATGGGTAGATTATTGCGATACACTGGTAAAGTTACTGGGTAAGGATTGCCAGTGAATATTATACAGCAGCCTAGAGTCATGTAAAACACAGATTTTCACAGAATCTTTCACAGATCCACACTGTTGGAGTAAAACATTGTAAAAAATGTTTCTGTGTAAATCAGTGCTAAATCAGTGTTAATCCGTGTTCCCCGTTCCCCATTTACCTATGTCGCATTCTATATAGTATGTGTCTTTCTGCGGTTTCCGTAACTTCTTACATCTTATTAAAAAGTATCAAAACGCCCATTATTATAAATAATACACCTGCCGCACTTTGAATGAAGTTGGGCGGGATATACTTTGTTATATAGGTACCTGCAAACACCCCTAAAACAGAGGAGCAGATCAAAGCTAAGCATGCGCCAATAAAAACAGGAAGAGGGGAATGATGCTTTGCTGACAAAAGCATAGTCTCTAATTGAGTTTTATCACCCAGTTCAGCAATAAAAACCAGCCAAAATGTAGAAAATATTATTCTTGCCATCTTAATCCTCCTGTATTGCAGATAATATGAGCTTAATAATAAATGCTATGACATAACCTATAAAGCCACCAAACAGCACAGTCAAAATAAAAATACTCTTATCATAGAGCACATCTGATTTATTCATCATTACTTTTCCTAACCCTATGGATAAAAATACTGGCACAGAAGAAAATTTAGAAGGGATTTCGCTATGTTTGAAAAAGTCAATCCAGGCAAAAATACCCCAAGCGAACCCCAAACATATACATTTTGAGTATAATTTTCTATACATATAGCCCACCTTCATATTTCTTTATATATATTATTCAATTGTACTTTCATATATTATAACTTTGTTATAATATTAGTATATAGAGAAGGTGAGGTGTGTATTTTGTCGAAGGCTATTGCGGTTTTTAATCAAAAGGGCGGTGTGGGTAAAACAACAACAGTAATAAACCTATCTGCATGCCTTGCCAGCCTTGGTAAAAAGGTGCTTATGATAGATATCGATCCCCAAGGCAATACTACCAGCGGCATCGGTTTGGATAAGAATAGTTTAAAATATACTATTTATGATATTCTTATAAACAATATTTCACCAAGAGAATGTGTAGAAGCTGCAACTCAAGAGGGGCTATATATTATTCCTGCCAGTGTTCAGTTAGCAGGTGCGGAGATTGAGCTTACCTCATTGCAGGGCAGAGAGCTAAAGCTAAGGGAATGTATAGAAGATATAAAGAAGGATTATGATTATATTTTTGTTGATTGTCCTCCATCTTTAGGTTTATTATCAGTCAATGCCTTGTCCGCGGTGGATAGCATCTTGATTCCCATACAATGCGAATATTATGCATTGGAAGGAGTAAGTCAACTGATGAGCACATACAAGCTTGTAAAAAAGAGTCTAAATGAAGCTTTGGAGATTGAAGGAGTAGTCCTCAGTATGTTTGATGGGAGGACGAACCTTTCTATTCAGGTTGTGGAGGAAGTTAAGAAATACTTTCGGGGGAAAGTATATAGAACCTTGATACCTAGAAATGTAAGGCTCGCTGAGGCACCAAGTCATGGCCTCTCAATAATAGAGTATGACCCCAAATCCAAAGGGGCAGAAGCATATATGGAGTTAGCGGAGGAATTCGTAGAACTTAGTGAGGAAGTGATATGATGGCTAAGAAAGCTTTAGGAAAGGGCTTAAGCGCCCTTATACCAGAAAATTCGGAGACCACCGGAAACAGCATTGTCCAATTAAAGATAACTGAAATAGAAGCAAATGAAAATCAACCACGACGAAATTTTGATGAAGAAACTTTACATAGCTTAGCAGATTCTATAAAAGAACATGGAGTAGTCCAACCTATCATAGTGCGCAAGGAAGGACAAGGATATCAAATAGTAGCAGGTGAAAGGCGATGGAGAGCTGCAAGAATAGCTGGTTTGAAAATGGTACCTGTCGTAGTAAAGGATTATAGTGAAGATCAGATTTTAGAGATAGCTCTCATAGAAAATTTGCAGAGAGAAGATTTGAATCCAATAGAAGAAGCTAATGCATACAAGTCACTGATGGAGGAATATTCATTCTCTCAAGATGAGATAGGAAAAAGAATAGGCAAAAGCAGATCGGCTATAGCAAACTCTCTAAGACTTCTTAATTTGCCCGGTGAAATAATAGAGCATTTAATTTTGGGGCGATTATCAGCGGGACATGCTAGAGCATTATTAAGTTTTTCGGAAGACAAAAAGAAAATTGAAATTGCCAACAGAATTATTAATGAAGGTCTCAACGTAAGGCAAGCGGAAAAGTTATCTCAGGAAAAAAAGAAAACAAAAAGAATAAAGACTAAATCAGCAGAAATATGTGAAATTGAGGAAAGACTGAGAAATATTTTTGGAACCAAAGTAACTATTGCCCACAGCAAAAAGAAAGGCAAAATTGAAATAGAATATTATGGGATGGATGATTTAGACAAAATTTTGGAGTTGTTGCAAAAATAACGACCTTTAAATTTAGCTTTAGAGACATTTTTAAGAAGGTCTTAATAGCAAAACACCACATCAGATGATTTCTCTGTAAAACGGAAAATTTTTATTTTGGAGGGCATTTCATGAAACAGTACATTATAAGCTCCTTTATTTCAAAATTTGGAGGGGGAAATAAAGCTGCTGTTGTTTTTGATGATAGAGGACTATCTGAAAAAGAGATGAAGGCCATCGCTAAGAAAAATAATTTATCTGAAACTGCATTTATAAGCATAAAGGAGTCTAGCTTTCCATATTTTACGATAAGATATTTTACACCCGAGGAAGAAGTAGATATATGCGGCCATGCTGCTTTGGCTTCCTTTTATGTTTTAGAACAACTTGGATATTTCAGAGGAGACAAAGCATATCATCTAACCAAGGCAGGAAGACTGACAGTACTAAAGCAAGAAGATGTATTTCTCATACAAATGAAGGATCCTGAGGTTATAGGTTTTGCAGATAAAGATGATATAAAAAGGATGACTTCATTAAAGGAAGAAGATATTATAGCAAACATGGATGGAAATATTTCTATAATTTCTACAGGCTTAAAAGATGCTATAATAGAGGTTGACTCACTCCGAACCTTGAAGAATATGAGCATCAATAAAGAAGAGATGATAAGCTTCTGCAAGAGGAAAGACATAGTTGGAGCTCATGTTTTTTCACGTGAAACAATTGAAGACGATTCTGATTTTTCCTGCAGAAACTTTGCTCCAGCAGTGGGCATTGATGAAGAATCAGCTACAGGAACTTCAAATGCGTCTTTAATTTATTATGTAAAAGCTTTTGCTGATTTTAAAGAAGAGGGAATAAACCCCCTGCTGAATGAAGTCTCGTTCAA
>JAQUTA010000033.1:0-4547 GCA_028709965.1 Lutispora sp. | reverse complement strand
GCTGAATGAAGTCTCGTTCAAGATTGAGCAGGGTTACTTTATGGATAGTCCCAGCAATATTTTTGTGTATGTTCAAGACGGTGAAAAGATGCAAATATTCGTGGGGGGAAGGGCGGAAACCCTTGAGTGCCAAGAGCTAAGCTATTAACGTTTCACGTGAAACTATTCCACGTTCCAAAATTCAACACTGAATGAAGTCTCGTTCAAATGTGAGGTAATAAAATGAACTTATCAGAACTAATAAACAATAATTATATGGTGATTTCAATACTAGCAGCTTTTATTTTGATGTTATTAATATGGAATATCATCATTACAATCAATCTATCCAGCTTGAAGGGTAAGTATAAGAAGATGATGCGAGGAAGCACAAATAAAAACCTTGAGCAGATGATGGCGGACTACATGACAAACATTGATACTACAGTGGGAAGAATAGAGATTTTAAATCGAGAAATGATTCATCTTAAGGATCAAACTGATAGATGCATTCAGAGGTTTAATATAATAAGATATAATGCATTTTCTGACTCAGGTTCCGATTTGAGCTTTTCAATAGCTATGTTGGATAATTTTAATAACGGAGCTATTATTACTTCCATCTATGGAAGAAATGAATCCGTCACTTACGCAAAGCCCATCGAAAGCGGGGTATCCCGGTATCCATTATCAGTAGAAGAAGAGCTTGTGTTGAGCAGATGTACAAAAGGTATAAGATAGTATAATACCACCTCCTTAAAGAGATAATAATCTTGGAGGTGGTATTGTGATTATTGCAATAGAAAGAGGATTAGAAAACTTGAAGCATCAACTGGAGAGCAGAGGATACGAATGTTTTTATATTGGGGAAAATCGTATTGCAGACGCAATTTTATATAAGGATCGGGTAAATCAACCTTATTTTGATGTAAATAGAGCTTCTATGACAAATATCACAGGCTCTTATGATTCTCATAGCCATGGTGCTATTTTGATCAATGCAGAGGATAAAAACATAGATGAAATAACGAACATATTGACAAATAGGATATACAGTCCATTGATATAGATTATGCCTATAGATTATATTCATAATTGTCTAGATTGGCCGCAATTGGTGATGTTGCATTATGGCTAATTGACTTGGAGCCGAAGTTCTTCCAAAGGCTATATCTGATGCCTCCGGATATTATATTTGCTAGATTCATTACTAAACTCAATCGTGTATTCTGAAGCACCATAACCTCCATAAAGCCGCTGATATTTACGATGCCAGTAATGCTAATATTTCCTACCGAAGGCAGAGCTTTGTTTACTCCGGCTCCCGGGAAGAGTGGTCCTTCTTTGATGCTTATAAAACCCACCCTATCAATCTTTCCCAAGCAAGCGTCTATAGCTATTATAAAGGGATTGTCAAAAATCTTTAATCTATCCATGTATTTATCCAAGTTTTTGGCGTGTACAGGCTCATCCAAAGAGCCAAATATATGAACATTTTTCAATTTCATGTCTTTAAGTTTATGCCCCACCAAGGGACCAAGGCAGTCACCGGTTGATCTGTCTGTGCCTATGCAAAGCAGCACGGTATCTGAGTATTCACTGCTATAGCTCTTTTTGAAAACTTCTTCAAAATAACTGGAAAAATAGATGAAGGAAAAAGGTTTTGAAATATCTACAGATTTATCAAATAAGTTCATTTTGTGCACTCCTTAGAATTTTTAAAACAAGACTAACATTCAATATGAGTATTTCCAAAAACCTACTATAGAATACAATATTAAATGATAAACTCAATATAAAATGATATAATCAAAGAAAGGAAAAACCTTTTTCTTCAAAATACGTATATCAAATGGAGGTACTTAAGATGGGAAGAAAAAGAGCATTGCCCTATTTCATTTTGGCTGTGGCAATTCTAGCAATTGCTTTATTATTAATATTTAAGGATAGTTTTTTTAGTGGAAATACGGCAATTGGAGATGTAAGAAGATTGGAAGTAGATGAAGAACTTGTTCCGATATCCAATGACAGCACGTTATTTTCCTATAATGGCATTATGATTGGAGGAGAAAATTATAATTTAAGAGCTAGAAATATGGAAGGAACTGTACTGTGGACCTTGAAGCTTAAGGAGAATATCAGTGATATCAAAAGATGTGGTTCTGGCGTAGTGGTAAATATGGGAAACAAAGGCATTGTGACAGTATCAAAAGCGGGTGAAGTGCTGTGGCAATATGAAATGACAGTACCGGCATACAATATACTTTGTTCTGATGAGGGTTTAATACTAATTCAATACAAAGAGGATACATATAATTCATTTGAAATATTTAATATAAAAGGAGTTAAATACTGCTCCGCAATTATAAATAGTGCTCATGTAATTTCTTTTGATGGAATTGCCGGCAAGTATTATACAGTAGCTTTACTGGATGTTTCTTCTGACAAGGTATTGACTAAAATCGCTACATATAATAACAAAAGTGAAATACTATGGGCGAACAATTTTGAGAACATAATTATACCAATAATAAAGTACAGCGAAAAAGGAGAATTAATAGCTGTATTCGAGAACTCTATAAAGAAATTCAAAGCAGATGGAAAAATGTTTAAAGACTTTAATTTTTCAAATTCAATAACAAAACTATCAATGGGTAAGAATTTCATTGTATCAATAGTGAAAAACACTGGCTTTTATGATGTGTTTATACATGATTACAATTTGAAGCAAATAGGTACAGCTGCTGTAAAAACAAAACCCATGGGAGTCTTCGTTGGAGATACACATTTTTTGCTCTACGACAAGGATAGTTTGACTGTATCTAATAGGCAAAGTAAAGTGACAGCTATATATGAATCAAATATAGATATTAATAGTACATATATAGGTGATGATTCCAGAGTCTACATTATTTCTAACAGAAAGCTCCAGAAGCTTTCCATGTATAAGAGGTGAAGAGATGAACTGGCTGGATTATATAATTATTGCAATAATTGTTTTAGGTGTAGTATATGGAGCCATAAAAGGATTTGTACATAGCGTGTTTAGCATAGGAGGTCTTATAATATCTATAATAGCGGCCAAAAAGTATCATATGTTTGTGGCTAAATTCTTGATAGACTATACACGTATAGAAGATATACTATTGGGGTTTATCCAAAAAAATAAAGTCACTGAAGTTTTTATGTTTTCCATTCCTGTAAATAAAGGCTTTAATGATTTGTATCAATACATAACTATGGTCATAATAAATTGTATAGCCCTGCTATTAGCTTTTATGGCTGCCAGGGTTTGTATGCTGCTTTTGGAAGCTCTCTTAAGCGGGGTTTTTAAGCTCCCAGTGCTAAGTGTCATAAACCGCAGCGGTGGGGCGGTGTTGGGTCTGACTCAATCTATACTTATCTTATTGTTATGCTTTGCAATATTTGTACCCATGTCATCTATAGGAAAGTTTGACTTTATTCATCAGGCTATAGGGTCATCGTTACTATCTAAGTATTTCTATAAGTACAATTTTATATTGGGTTGGGCACTAAATACAGCTTTGAATATATTCATTAAATAGGAGTGATTTGTGTGAATAAGAGAAGTTCTCTTTTGGGAGTAATATTAATATTAATTGGGATATCAGCCATTTTAAAAAACTTTAGGATTATGCCAGGAAATTCTTTCATTTTATTTGGAGGCATATTTTTATTGTATTTGTGGTATTTGAAAAGACAGCAGGTTTTTCTTGTGCTAGGTTCTTTGGCCCTATTCTCTGGAGTATTATCCATACTTCAAGATCTAAGGATTTTTCAGTTCAAGATGTCTGGAGAGATGGTCTTACTAGCCCTAGGCTTATTATTCATATTCTTCTATTATCAAAAAGGAATATTTGGATTCATATTTCCCGGAGCTATATTGATCTCATTGGCCGGCTATGTATTCTTGATGAACAATTTCAACTCAGCAAAGCTGTGGCCCAGCTACTTCATTTTGTTAGGTTTTGCGTTCTATCTTATATATTTCACCGCCTTTTATGGAAGAAGCAGCTGGCCCTTGGTGGTAGGCACTATTTTAAATCTACTAGGCATTGTATTTTTGGCTTTCAGCTATGGACTTCTGAATTGGAGATTGTATCAATATTACAATTACGTATGGCCGATAATATTGATTTTATTCGGCGTACTGCTTTTGATGAGAGTCTTCAGTGAGAAGACCCATTAATCATTAGCAATATTTATTGATGAATTAGATGTTACAGCTTCTATTAATATTTTTTTGGCAAATGTCTCGAAGTTGCTGCTGATGACAGAAGCCTCAGCTCTCATGTTTCCATTTTTTCTATTGATTATATAATTGGGTTCAAGTTCCGGTATATTTATATTGCCAAGAGAAGTCCGGGCATTGATACTATAACCGGAGCTATTATTTTTCGGAAGAGTGATTTTAATTTTTCCATTGGAGGTTTGAAGCATATATTCTGCTTCTCCATCATTTATTGAATCGAAACGATTTAAGTATATGCTACCGTTGCTTGTGTTGGACTTTAATTTGTCAAAAGCGGAATTATCCAACTCAATGC
>JAQUTA010000128.1:2854-4487 GCA_028709965.1 Lutispora sp. | reverse complement strand
ATAAATCAATTTATAGCTATGCTTAGAAAGTTATGAAATCGCTGAGAATCATGTAGAAGTTGTCAAAACTTACATCTTTTCCGTCTTTATCTTTACCTGTGTATGTAGTAATTGTCATTTCAGCTCCTCCGGCTGCTTCAGAGCAAAGTTTCTTCAATGCTTCTCCATCATTAACACTTGTTATTGTTCCTTCACACCAAGCCTTAGCATATTCAACACCAGCTTCAACAAACATCATGTTAATTGGCACGGGCCAAGTTGAGAACCTCCCTGTTCCACCCTTTTCTGCAATTTTAGTCTTTATCTCTCCAATTAGATACTCTACATCGCCTTCATGGCCTTTAACATCTATTCCCAATGCTCCAGGATAAGCATGATATGGGCTTGGGCAACACTGCTGTGCATATATTGCACCCTGTTCTAAAACAGATTTGATAAGGGGTTCCTGCATCCCACAGTTTGTGCTAAAGAAATTAGTATCTTTCCCAAGCTCTGCAACTTTTCTTGGAACGTCTTCAAGAATGAATTGCTGTGCACCTGGCAAACCTGCATCCCCTGTTGGATCTGGTGCTGTAGCATCAACAAATTTCAAATCGAGCTTTGCGCATTCTTCTTTGAATATGTCTCTTCTCTGAGAAAGAAGTGGGTAAGACATGTGTCTTGGGAATGAATAGTGAACAAATGCCTTAGCGCCAAGCTTCTTAGCCTGTGCAGGTATTGCATAACCCATTGCAAGTTCATCACCCTGCAATACTATATCAGCTTTTTTTGCTATCATGTCAGGATCTTCTCCAGGTACACCACCTATAATAAGTACGTCGGGTCTTGCTTCTCTAACCTTTTCAAAGGCTGCACATGCACCTGGTACGGACTGAACCATTACCAGTGCTTTTACATCAGGATCAGATACCAATGCTAATGCATTAGCTATAACTGTCTCCTGTTCCTTTGTAAAGTTATCAGGATAGGTCTGAGTTACAATAATGTCAGGATACTTAGCTGCCATTTTTTCTCCTGCTCTAAATTCTTCTTCTCCCTGAGATACTGTTCCTGTATAAACGGCAATCTTGAATTTATTTGCCTCTGCTGGTGCAGGTTCACCAGATGCTGTTTCTGCTGCGGGAGCAGGCTTAGCACATGCTGCAAGGCTTAAAACCATTGCAACCGCTAAAAATAGAGCTAATAACTTTTTAATCATTTTTTCCCCTCCACTAATTTTTTATTTATTAGTCTGGAAAGCATGACTTTCCAGGTACTAATCTTTATATGTATATTCACAATCAGACTTATAATACTATTTACATTTAGTCTGAATTTTTTAATAATTTCAATAATTATACTACAGATTATTAATTCCGTAAATCATCTGATTATTCCTATTTTTATAACATATTTCTCTGAAAGTTTTTTATAACAGCTTATATTTATTCTTCGGTCTGCCGAGCTGTCCATAGATGGGAACAATTTCTATCCTTTTTTCTTCAATCAGATACTGTATGTACCTATGCACCGTCTGATACGCCAGATTGATACCGATGGTTATCTCGTCTA
This sequence comes from Lutispora sp., assembly GCA_028709965.1. Taxonomy (GTDB): domain Bacteria; phylum Bacillota; class Clostridia; order Lutisporales; family Lutisporaceae; genus Lutispora. The sequence continues at coordinate 2,936 of JAQUTA010000128.1, read as the reverse complement.
TCGTAAGCCCTTCTCCCTGCTCTCTGAAATAATCACATATAATACTCAACGTAGCAGGACTTATTCCTTTATCAATATAAAC
>JAQUTA010000128.1:0-2754 GCA_028709965.1 Lutispora sp. | reverse complement strand
AGCCCCAAGCCTGATGTATTGTTTGTCGAATAGCCTATCTCCCATATTCTCAGGAGATCTGACTCCCTGATACCAATGCCGTTATCCTTAACAATAATATTAATTCCTCTTTCAGCCGTCTTTACCTCAACATTTATCAATTTATATGGATGCTCGTATGGTACAATGATTGCATTTTCAAATATATTAATCACAGCCCTTGCAATTCGGATCTTGTTTACATATATATCGGGTAATTCCTCATCTATAGTGATGACAAAATTTATCTTTTCATCTTCCAACGGAAGCTGTGCCCTAATATAGCTGATTAGCTCAACTACTTTTAGTTTCTGTCGTGAGTATTCATAGAGAAAGCTTGAAATCATATCACTCATTTTCGTCACCGAATTTTCAATACGCTCACTATATTCCTCCAATTTCCCCTGCCCGTCGGAGGAAAGCAGTAAAGAGTTCAAGCCACGAATCGTTACCAACGGTGTCTTTAAGTCATGCACAAGAGACTTTACCTCTTGATATACACTGTTTTCCAAAGCTTTTGCCCTCATATTCCTTATTTCACTTTCTTTTTCATAATTTTCCCTCATTATACGGATGTTTCGAGAGTTACTTATAAAAAGAGTTGCAGTAATGAAAGCTGATATAATAAAAGGCAGAAAAAACGCAAACCCAGCAAAATTCATAACTGTACCTGCGTGAAGATATATTCCCGCAATTTTGACACTATAAGGAATATCGCTTTGTCCAAACCTATAAGATGAAAAAATAGGCATAATATTCAGCCAATGAAAAGCAAAAAAAACCTGTACGGAAACTACAAAAACCTGAATAAAGCTATTAGTTTCTCCAAACAATCTCTCAAAAATAAACAACATAATAACCAAAGCCAATATTGTTGATACAGGCTCCCAAGGCATTTCAAATGTTAGTGAGTTTGACCAATGTAAAAAAATAATAATAATCAAGGAAGCAAGAAATATATCAAAGGGTTTTAGCCAACACTTAAGTTCCGAATGAAAGATGACAAGCATAGTTCCCATGAAAAAAAAGGTGCTTTGAATTGCATAAAGGGCATTAATAGCGGCGGACGCGAGGATAAGATGCCCGCTATCCCCTGTATTTATTGCTTCACGTATCTTTACAATTATATTAAACCACATATGCTGCGAAAATAAAGGATACAGCAAACCGAGACTGATAAGAAAAATGCCTCCAGCCCTAAATACCTTCGAGTACTTTTTTTCACATGTTCTTATTTCGCTAGTGAGCATAATAAAACCTCTTCCATTTTCATGTTTATATACGTTAACGAAAAGCTGATGCAAAAGGTTCAGAAATATCATTTACCCCACTTACAAGTGTTAAGGGTATATCCCGTTCTTTTGCTAATTCAGTCAGTATACTTTCATTGCTTGATTCCCGGAGCCCTATCATATAATCTGACTGAGTACCTATAAGTCTTAGGAGTTCTTCTGTATTATTATGAGACTGCTCTCCCCCCATGACAACAGTAAGAATTGTGGAATTGTTCTCCTTCGCCTTTTCAATTAGCTTCTCAATACGCATTTTTTCCTCCTCATAGCTTTTGCTCTGCAGCTTCGTACCTAAAGAACTGTAGCCTACGACAAGCACAATTGTTTTGGCTTCCTTCAAATCCGCACTTCTTGCCTGAGGCATGAAGAAGCTCCTAATCATTAATTGGTTTGAGACGTCACGAATGATATATGTGTCTGTGCTTTGTCCAGCAGAAGTGATAATTACGGGCTCCTCTGCAATTGGACGCGGTAGACTAGGGAGTGTGTAAGTTTTAGTCTTATTTTTGTCCATCAATGGCATATTTACAAATATGAGCAAAACAAAAAGGGATATTAGCAGTGTAATTCTAATGATTCTCTGTTTCATATTATGTTATCATCATCCCTCTCATCATTCTACCTCAACATCTACATTCTCTAGTGACTCAATACCCGTCATATGAGGTGTATACTCCTTAACAGATAAGCGCGCAGCTAATACCGGCATAGTATGTACAAGCGGAACTGAAGGAGCATCATAGTTTACTATTTCCTGCAAACTCCTATAAAGACTTCTTCTAAAAATCATGTTGGTAGTTTGCCTTGCTTGTATCAACAACTGATCTGTATTCTTGCTTTTATAGAAGGAATAATTACCGGCAAGACCCGGTTTTGCATTCTCAGAACACAGCATGGTATATAAAAAGTTATCTGGATCGGCATAGTCTCCAGTCCAGCCAATCAAAGCCATCTTATGTTCCCCATTGTGTATCTTTCTAAGGTATTCATTCCAATTAAATACCTTAATATCTGCTTCAATATTAACTTGCTTAAGACTTTCTTTAATAAACTCAGCCACTTGAAGAGGTTTAGGCAGATATTCTCTGGCTGCATCCATAACCCATAATGTAGTTTTGAAGCCCTCAGTAAATCCCGCTTCTTTTAAAAGCTGTCTAGCTTTTTCTGGATCGTATTCATATGGCTCCAGATTTTCATTATAACCCCATAAAAAGGGCGGTATATAAGTAATTGCAGGTTTAGCCATATTATCAAACACATCATTTATAAGCTTGTCCTTATCGATAGCGTGATTGATGGCAACTCTTACTTCCCTTATATTAAAAGGAAATTTTTCATTATTCATAGCCATATAGCCTACATTAAAGCTTGGTCTCAGATATAAATGCAGATCTGGATCGTACTTTATATCTGCAATGTCCTCTGGTCTAAGATAGTCTGCCAT
>JAQUTA010000127.1 GCA_028709965.1 Lutispora sp. | reverse complement strand
TTACAGGATACGATGCAGATAAAATAGTAGGCAAAGGCGCTGGACTTACAGAAGAAGCATTTAAAAACAAAAAGAGAGTAATAACCCAAGCATTAATAATCAATAAACCAGATAAAGATGATCCTTTGGATGTACTATCAAAGGTTGGTGGATTTGATATAGGTGGAATGGCAGGTTGTTTCATTGGCGCTGCATACCATAGGATACCTATTTTAATTGATGGATTGATATCTGCAGCAGCAGCTCTTCTGGCTTATAAACTCAATCCTTTGGTTGCAGATTATATGTTCACATCTCATTGCTCAGCAGAGCCTGGGTACAAAACGGTAGTTGATATACTTGGATTAAAGCCTATGCTTAATCTGGATATGAGGCTAGGTGAAGGAAGTGGCTGTGCCATAGCTTTTAACATTTTAGAAGCAGCCAATGAAGTAATTACAAATATGGCTACTTTTGAAGAAGCCACTATACAAAATGATTATTTAATTGATATAAGGTAGGGATGCTTTATGGGTAAATGTATTTTAGTTACAGGTGGAGCCAGAAGCGGGAAAAGCAGTTTTTCAGAGAGTATGGCAAAGACCTATGGAGAAAAAGTAATATATATTGCTACTGCAATACCTTTTGACAGCGAGATGAAAGATCGGATAAAAAAGCATAAGGAATCTAGGTCCAAGGAATGGTTGACTATAGAAGCCTTTAAGGATATTGATAAAATAATACATAAATATGGTGAAAAATGCAGTTGCTTTTTGTTGGATTGTATTACTGTTATGGTTACCAATCAGATGCTGGAGTATTTTAATTATGATATGGAGTATGCTAAAGTAGAAGATTATAATAGTGCTGAAGAGAGCATAAAAAGTCAAATTGGGAGCATGCTTGAAGCCATATCAAAGTCACCTGCAGATACAATACTTGTTTCAAATGAGGTAGGCTGGGGGATAGTGCCTGAAAATCCTGTAGCTAGGGCCTTCAGAGATATTTCAGGTAGAATCAATCAAATTATTGGTGGAAAGGCTGACGAGGTATACCTGACAGTATCCGGAATACCTGTTAAGATTAAGTGATTCTATGAAAAATTTAATTTTAATGATTCAATTCTTCACCAGAATACCAATAAAAATTAATGTCAGCACAAGCAATGAAGATTTTTCAAGGGGTATAGCTTACTTTCCTTTTGTGGGTCTTGTTGTAGGTTTATTTAATTATGGAATTTACTATTTAGTTACCTCCTTTGATCAGGGAATACTGGGTTCTATATTTTGGTTGATATCAAATATATTTATAACTGGTGCTATTCATCTAGATGGTCTTGCCGATACCTGTGACGGCCTATTTTCCGCGAGAGATAAGCAAAGAATGCTTGAAATAATGAAGGACAGCAGAATTGGTACCAATGGAGTAATTGCGATCATATTGGATTTGATATTAAGACTTGGCATATTATATTCTCTATCTTATACAGCTAAAGCACCTGCGATTTTGCTGGGACCTGTGGTGGCAAAAACTCTTGTTCTTTTATTAATGGGAATATCTAAATATGCAAGAACCGAAGGAGGCATGGGAGGTCTATTTTATTCTCATATGTCTTTACAACGACTTATTGTAGGTATAGCTTCAGGGGTTTTCATAGTTTTGTTTTTTGGATCATGGAAAGCAATAGCTGCATTAATATCAAGCCTCATTATTATTCTAATCTTCAGGAAAATGGTAGTTGATAAAATAGATGGAATGACGGGAGATACATTGGGGGCAGCAAGTGAAGTGTCTGAAATATGTTTTATGGCTTCTTTATATTTATTGGAAAGGCTAATGTATTTATGATTACTATATATTTGATAAGGCATGGTGAAACTGATTTTAATAAACCTGGTATTTATTTTGGAAATACTGATGCAGATCTCAATGGATTGGGAATCAAACAGTGTAAAATTTTGGCGAAAGCGATGGATAGAATAAAGTTGGATGCTATAATATCTAGTCCCCTCAAGAGGTGTTACAAAACAGCTGGTTATGTTGCTTCAAAAAAAGATTTGCCTATAGATGTTATTGACGAATTACGAGAGATGAATTTTGGTATTTGGGAAGGACAACACTATGATGAAGTGGCTAGGCTTTATCCGGAAGAATGGAAGCAGAGTAACGAGGATTGGAGAAATACTAGCCCAACTAAGGGGGAAAGCTTTCGGCAATTTTATGACAGAGTTTTAGAAGGCCTTGATAAGACATTGAAACATTATTCTGATAAAAAAGTTGCTGTAATAACACATGGTGGCTGTATGAGAGTTATTGTTTCTGCCTTACTGAATTTAAAGCAGGATGGATTTTGGAATTTCTATTTTGAACATGGCAAATACAGCTTATTAGAAATAGAGGAGGGCCATTGCACGATAAAAAAAATAAACTCTATTGAATAAGGAGAATTATATGAAACATAAATCAATAATGATACAGGGCACAGGCTCATCAGTAGGGAAAAGCCTAATTTGTGCTGCATTATGCAGAATATTTACACAGGATGGCTATAATGTAAACCCTTTTAAGTCTCAAAATATGTCTTCCATTTTTCATGTCACCAACGAAGGTCTTGAAATGGCTATAGCTCAAGCCTTGCAGGCGGAAGCATGCAAAAAAGAACCTTCTGTGGATATGAACCCAATTTTGTTAAAACCTACAACAGATAGAAAGTCTCAGGTTATAATATCAGGAAAAGCATATAAAAACATGGATGCACAAGAATATTTCTCCTTCAAACCTGAGTTAAAGAATAGCATTGCTGATATTTATGAGAATTTATCTAGCCATAGCGATATTGTAGTTATTGAGGGAGCAGGAAGCCCTGCAGAAATCAACTTGAAGCGAGAAGATTTCGTCAATATGGGAATGGCTAAGATTGCCAGAGCTCCTGTGATATTGGTGGGGGATATCGATAGGGGTGGAGTTTTTGCATCCTTAGCAGGCACTATGCTGCTCCTTGATGAAGATGAGAGGAGGAGAGTTAAGGGAGTAATAATAAATAAATTCAGAGGGAGCTATGAGCTTTTGGAGCCGGGCTTGAGAATGCTTGAAGATATTATAAAGATTCCGGTTCTTGGCGTTATTCCTTACTTTCAACACGATCTTCCTGAAGAGGATAGCTTAGGGGACAGAGTAAATGATAAAGCTAATAATAACACAAACAAAGAAGAACAGTTTGATATACTAGCGGATATTGTAAGGACTAATTTAGATATAGATAAGGTATATAGAATATTGGAGGAAGGTATAAATGATCAACATATGGATTGCTAGTATAGCGGATTTTATTTTTGGAGATCCATATAGCTTTCCTCATCCTGTAAGATTCATAGGGTCTTATATTAACATCTTTGAAAAAATGGTGAAAAAGATGTGCAAATCTGATACAGCATTAAAACTTGCAGGAATTTTGTTGACCATATCTACAGTATTTCTAAGCTATGTGATTGTTTGGGGAATAATAAGACTGGCTTTTTATTTGGGACAAGGAGTGGGATACTTTATAAGCATTCTAATAATGTATACCTGTCTAGCAGGGAGATGCTTAGATAAAGAAGGTACAAAGATAATGGCAGCCCTTGAGTCTAAAGATGTTAAAAGGGCTAGAAAGCTTCTATCCTATATAGTGGGCAGAGATACTGATAATTTGGATGAAAGTGAAATTGCGAGGGCAGTTATTGAGACGGTTGCTGAGAATACGAGTGATGGCATAATAGCACCCCTATTTTATATGTTTTTGGGAGGTGCACCTTTAGCTATGGCATATAAAGCAATCAATACATTAGATTCAATGGTAGGTTATAAAAATGATAAATATATGTACTTTGGATGGGCTTCTGCCAGATTGGATGATATAGCTAATTATATTCCTGCTCGTTTATCAGCACTTTTTATGATAATTGGATCTTTTCTTTTAGGAATGGATTACATGAATTCATATAGGATTGTTCTTAGAGATGGCAGAAATCATATAAGCCCTAATAGCGGATATCCTGAGGCTGCTGCTGCAGGAGCTTTGGGCATTAGGCTGGGAGGAGGAAACTATTATTTTGGCAAAATTGTTGCAAAACCAACTATAGGTGACAAGCTAAAAACCCTTGAAACAGGGAATATCAAGCAGATGGCAATGCTTATGTATGGAAGCCAATGTACAGCTTTAGCTATATTTTCTATAGTACATTACTTTTTAAAGGGGATTTAATATATGAATTTTCACGGAGGAAATATATACGATTATAAGGATATAATATATGACTTCAGCTCCAATATAAATCCTTTGGGCATACCTGAGGGCTTTAAGGACGCGCTATATAAGAATATGGAAATGTTCACTAAGTATCCTGATATAGAATATAAGAACTTGAAAAATAATATCAATAATTATTTGAGCATGCATGATAATTCTTATATATTAGTAGGCAACGGAGCAGTGGAACTTATTTACTCTCTATTAGGCAGTTTAGGCATT
>JAQUTA010000126.1 GCA_028709965.1 Lutispora sp. | reverse complement strand
ATTTAACATGGGCTGTCAAACCTGCTAAAAAAGGCATGTAATATAATAGAATGTACAGTATAATATAATTATTAAATATAAAACAATATAAAAACACAGGAGGTTATATAGATGAAGGACAATATGATAAGGGATATAAATCTGGCTCCCTCAGGACATAGAAAAATTGAATGGGTAAAGCGAAACATGACCGTGCTCTCAAAAATAGAAGAGGAGTTTAAGAAAGAGAAACCTTTTTTTGGTAAAAGAATAGTCATGTCAATACATTTGGAAGCTAAGACTGCTTATCTTGCAAAAGTTCTCAAATCTGGAGGGGCGGAGGTCTCTATCACAGGCAGCAATCCCCTATCTACTCAAGATGATGTGACAGCTGCTTTGGCAGAGGACGGACTGCATGTATATGCATGGTACAACTCAAACAGTGAAGAATACAATGAGCATCTCAATGCTGCTTTGGATATAAAGCCTCACATAGTCATAGATGATGGAGGAGACCTTGTTCAACTGCTACACAGCACCAGAGCTGAGCTTGTGCCTCAGATATTGGGGGGCTGCGAGGAGACTACAACAGGAGTGTTAAGACTAAGGGCAAGAGAAAAGGCAGGACAGCTCTTATTTCCTATGGTTTCAGTAAACGATGCTTACTGCAAGTATCTTTTTGATAATAGATATGGCACCGGACAATCTGTATGGGACGGCATAATGAGGACTACAAATCTTATTGTAGCAGGCAAAACTGTAGTGGTAATGGGATATGGCTGGTGCGGTAAAGGTGTGGCTAATAAGGCAAAGGGTCTAGGAGCTAATGTGGTAGTTTGCGAAGTTAATCCCATTAAGGCTATAGAAGCATATATGGATGGTTTTAGGGTCATGCCCTTAATTGAGGCTGCTCCCATAGGAGATTTCTTTGTCACTGTTACAGGGTGTTCCAAGGTTCTTACGAAAGAGCATTATGAGAAGATGAAAGATGGAGCCATACTTGCCAATGCAGGTCATTTTGATGTGGAAATATGGAGACCAGATTTGGAGGCTCTAGCAGTAGAGAAGAAGCTGATGAGAAATAATATTATGGGATACCAAATGAAGGATGGAAGAGTAATAAATGTCTTGGCAGAAGGAAGATTGGTTAATTTAGCTGCTGGAGATGGCCACCCTGCAGAAATAATGGATATGAGCTTTGCTCTTCAGGCTTTTTGCGCCAAGTATATTAATGATAATTATAAAAGCTTGAATAAAAAGGTATATGACGTGCCTGAAGAAATAGATAGAAAAGTAGCATTCATGAAGCTTGAAGGCATGGGAGTAAAGATTGATAAGCTTACTAAAGAACAAGAGGAATACTTGAAAGGGTGGGGTGAATAATGAGCCTGCTGTTAAAAGATGGCTGCATAATCACCTGTGATGAAGCTGGCTCCGTAATAAAACAAGGAGCCATAGGCATCAAAGAAGGCTTGATAGATTACCTGGGAACATATCGAGAGGACTTAGATGAAAAGTATAATAGAGTAATAGATGTGAAGGGCAAGGCTATCATGCCTGGCTTTGTAAACGCTCATAATCACGGTGCAATGACCATGTTCAGAAACTATGCTGATGATTTGAAGCTTATGGACTGGCTTTTCAATAAGATATTCCCCCTAGAGGATAAGCTCACAGCTGAGGGAGCCTATTGGGGTTCATCTCTTGCTATGCTGGAGATGATAAAAGGAGGCACGACTGCTTACTGTGACATGTATATGTTTATGGACAAGACAGCAGAAGCGGTTATGCAGTCCGGCATGAAGGCTTCATTGGGCAGAGGGCTCCAAGGAGAGTCGGGGGAGGGTATGGATTATAGAATATCAGAGGCTCTTGAACTTTATAAAGTTTTCCATAAAAGCGGCAATGGACGAATAAGAGTAAATCTGGCTCCTCATTCTGTTTATACATGCTCACCGGCTTATTTGGAGAAAGTGGCAAAAACGGCAGAAGAGATAGGGGCATCAGTGCAGATACATCTTTCGGAGACTGGTGATGAAGTAAGAAATTGTGTAGAAAAATATAAAATGTCCCCGGTTAAACTTATTGACAAAGCAGGATTATTAAATGAAAGAACAATAGCAGCCCACTGTGTTGCAGTGGATGATGAAGATATGGAGATATTAAAGACAAGAAAAGTAAATGTGGTGCACAATCCAAGCAGCAATATGAAGCTTGCTAGCGGAGCAGCGCCTATAAAAGCCATGGCAGACATGGGAATCAATATCGCACTGGGTACGGATGGTGCTTCCAGCAATAATAATCTGGATATGCTGGAGGAAATGAGAACTGCAACCTACCTTCAAAAGGTTTTTCTAAAGGATCCTACAGCTATTCCTGTAGATCAAGTCTTGGCAATGGCAACTGTAAATGGCGCCAGAGCTCTGGGCTTTAATAATACTGGAGAGATAAGGGAAGGCATGGCTGCAGACTTAATCATAATCAATACTGAAAAGCCTTGGTATTACCCTAAATATAATACAAAATCTGCCATAGTCTATTCAGGGAACTCCACCGATGTAGAATGCGTCATAATAGGTGGACGAATTATAATGGAAAAAGGCGAAATATTGACTTTGGATGAAGAGAAAATACTATATGAGGTTCAAAGGATAGCAGAGAAATTGTCATCCTAAGATTCTTCACTGGCGTTTAGAATGACGCGCTGGTGCGCAGAAAGGTCACTATACTTATTGTAGAGAGGGGGAAGTTAGGTTGAAAAAGTTTATAGCAGTGTTTTTATCTATAACCGTAATAACAATTGCAGTGATGTTTTATATTACATCCTTATGGACTCAAACTCCCTATGAGCATGATAAATATTACTTGATCATAGGGGGACAGATTATAACAGATGTGGAAGAGCCCGTGGTAGAGGATGGAAGTGTACTTCTCTCTTATAATGCAATCAAAAAATACTTGGATTCTAACGCTTATTGGGATGAAAAGTTGGGCAAAGTTGTTTTTACTACCAAGGACAAGCTTATTACTATGAAAACAGACAAGCTTACCGCCATGGTGAATCAAAAACCTGTAGATTTGAATATTCTTGCAAGAGTTGTTGATAAGGTGCCCTATGTACCAATAGAATTTTTACAAGAAATGTTGAATATAAATGTAGAGCTGACATCTGAAAGAGTTGCTGTGATAGACAACATTAAGGAATCAATAATAATGGGTGAATTGTTGGCAGAAAAGGGAGTCAAAGGGGATAGCACTATGTTTTCGGCCTATGTGAAAAAGAAAATGGCAATTGGAGATAAAGTGAGAGTTTTTGATCAAGTTGGCAAGTGGTACAAAGTAAGAACTAAAGATGGGGTAATTGGTTATATGGAAGATAAGCATCTCAAGATTAGTGAAGAAAATACTCCTGAGCCTTTGCCTCAAAGCCCTGACATAGAACCATTTAAGCCGAAGAAAGGCAAAATAAATATGGTTTGGGAACACGTAGTGAACAAAAATCCGGATATAAGTAAGATTAAAAAGATGGAAGGCCTGGATATCGTTTCCCCTACATGGTTTGCAGTAACTGATGGAGATGGAAATATAGCCAATAAAGGTGATATGGATTATGTCAACTGGGCTCATATGAATGGATATAAAGTATGGGGTCTAGCTACCAATGATTTCAATCCCGATATAACCCATGTATTTTTAAACAACACAGATATTAGGGAAAAGATAATAAAGCAACTATTGATATATTCAAAGCTGTATGAATTGGACGGTATAAATATAGACTTTGAAAATATTTATGTGAAGGACAGGCATATGCTGACTCAGTTTATGAGGGAGCTGTATCCTCTGTGCAGAGAGCAAGGACTCACATTATCTATGGATGTGACCTTCATATCAGGCAGTGCCAATTGGTCTCAGTCCTTTGACAGGAAAGCATTAGCAGAAGCCGTGGATTATATGGCTGTTATGGCTTATGATCAGCATTGGGCATCAAGCCCTACGGCAGGCTCTGTGGCTCAATATAAGTGGGTGGAATATGGGATAAAGAGGATATTGGAAGAAGTGCCAGCAGAAAAAGTCATACTAGGCATGCCTTTTTATACCAGACTGTGGCAGGAAGAAAAGGTAGACGGGAAGTTAAAGGTTAGTTCAAAAGCCCTGACCATGGAGGGTATACAAAAAATACTAAAAGAGAAAAAGATAGAAATGGAATGGGACAAGGAAAGCGGGCAATACTACGCTCAGTATAAAGAAAATGATATAACCTATAAGGTTTGGATAGAAGATGCCAGATCAATAAACCTAAAATCTTCTCTAGTACACAAATATGATTTGGCCGGAGCAGCAGCTTGGAGAAGAGGCTTTGAGACTGAGAATATCTGGGCGGTCATTGCAGATAATCTTAAGAACAAGGAAGACTATGCTCAATGGGCACAGGCCAATAATATGTAATTTTGGAGGGCGGTTTTTATGCCGCCCTTTAAATATGCAATTGTGTGTATCTTATTAATAGTATATTATTGAAATATAGAGATATTTACAGATGCAAAGAACAATCGTTGG
>JAQUTA010000032.1 GCA_028709965.1 Lutispora sp. | reverse complement strand
TCTTCCATTTCACTTATGCCTTTTTTGGTCATGAGCACATGAACATTTTCATTGATAAGTTGGAAAGCATCCCTATCCCCTGTAACTATAAATGTTCTAATATCATCTTTATCTGAAGCTTTGGATAATGTTCCTATTATATCATCCGCTTCAAAACCTTCTATCTCAAGCCTTTTAATATTCATAGCATCAACGACCTGCTTCAAATAAGGTATTTGCTCCGCCATATCTTCTGCCATCTTAAGCCTTTTTGCCTTGTATTCTGCATACTCTTGATGCCTGAAAGTAGGACCCTTTCGATCAAAAGCTATAGCCATGTACTTTGGCTTATATCCTTCAATCAGCTTGTTGATCATATTAACAAAACCATATATCACATTTGTATGAAGTCCATCTTTGTTTGTCAGAGGTGGCAAAGCATAAAAAGCTCTATGCATAAGGCTGTTGCCATCTATGATAATCATACTATCGTTTTTCATTTTATATATCCTCCAAGAATTAGTTTAGCACTGAACTAATCCGCCCTAAATCTCCCGCCGCCAAAGGCTGCGTGTGTCAAAGGGCGGCTAAGTCCAGTATGGAGTCGGCTAACATTTAGCTTCGCTAAACGAAGTCTCCTTCAACCTTATTATTTCCATACATTTTCTAAAAACCCTTTATATTGTGGCTAAAAAACAACTAAAAAATCGGATTCCTAAAAATCCGATTTTTATGAGTATGTTATATTTACATCAGCTTATTTTATCCCCTTAGCTCTAATCTTCCTTACTACAAAATAAACAATCACTAGAACTATAGCTAATATAACAATATACGGAAGAGAAGTAACTACAAATACAAACAATGCTTCCATTCCTCTAATTATACTATTAACTGCTTTAATAAAACCTTTATGAGCCTTTGTCCATATTGTAGGTACATTCACCGTCTCCAACTTACCCTCCTTGACTTCCCTCATATTTACATACAAGGAAGATAAATCAACCTGCTTATCCCATCGTTTGATGTCCGTAGACATCAACTCAATGTCGCTTCTAACTCTGTTAAGTTCATTCTCTATTTTGAGTATCTCCTCAACATTTTTTGCCATAGCTACAAGTTCTCTCAGCCTGGTTTCCTGAACTTTTAAATTATCAACTCTCACCGTTGTATCATAATACTGATCCGTGATATCAACTGAATTGGAATTGTGGTTTATAACCTCTCCCAAGGCTTTTACTTCTTCCACTGTAGAACTGAACTTAGCGGCAGGTATCCTTAAGGTTATGCTACCGGTTTTCAATTTGTCGCTCTTGCCTTCAGCTCCATAGTAAACATTATTTTCTACATTTGAATTTTCTACATATCCGCCATTTTTTTCAGCAAGTTCTGAAATTCTCTCCATCTTATCATCAAAATCCGTAACTTCTAAAGAAACGCTTCCGTTTGTAATTATCTTTCTTTCAAAAGACTGCTGTTTTGACTCATTCGCCTTATCAAAAGTAACAACTTCGTTATTTAAAGCAAAGCCAGCTGCTTGATCCATTCCCGGGCTTGCTGCCATAGACTCGGAGAATTGAAGTATTTCTCTTTTGCCTTCTTCGGGCGCTGCAGGCTCTGCTGCAGGCTCTGCGCCTCCAGAACGGGCTGTAAACTGTGGAACACCATAGGCTGCATCTTCCTTGGTCGCTTTACTACTGCCAATATTAAGCCCCGGCAAAGAAGAAATTCCAATAACCGCAACAATAAACACAGCAGCAACTCCTGCTACCCAGCTCCAATTCTGATTAAAGAATCTTTTATTCACTTTATTGTGACCCAATTCCTGAAGCTTCTGCCTGAGGTCCTGGTGAAAGGTGTCGGGTAATTCAATTTCTTCTAATTCATTGCAATATCGTACAGTGGATAAAAGCATTTGGTAATCCTCCATGCAGTCTGCACAGCAATCCAGATGCTTCTCTAATTCTATTTTATCTATTTCATTAATGTCTTTGTCTATATACGAAGACATAAGACTTCTAGCTAATTCGCAATCCATTCTCTTTCCCTCCCTTTCAAAAAGTTAGACGCTCTTTTTTTCGTAAAGTTCCAATTGGTATCGGAGCTTTTCCTTGAGCAAGTTCCGGGCTCTATTAATTCTAGATTTGATAGTGCCCAAGGAACAGTTGAGCATGGTTGCTATTTCTTCATAGCCAAAGCCTTGAATGTCTCTAAGTATTATAACCGTTTTATAATCTTCTCCTAATGATGATATGGCATTTTGTATCAAATGCCTTTTCTCTACTCTCTCGTAGATATCTTCAGGTGTCTCCCTCTCTGCACTAAGTTCCACAATTGCAGTACCCTTCTCTGTTTCTATGCTTAACTCCAGGGGTACCAACTTATCCTTTTTCCTCTTTCTTAATTCATCAAGGCAAACATTTGTAACTATTCTATATAACCAGGTAGAAAAAGATGATTCTTCTCTAAAATTCTGGATGGATTTATATATCTTAATAAAGGCTTCCTGAGCCATATCCTTGGCATCTTCTTCATTTCCCATCATCCTATAAGCTATATTATATGCTTTTCTTTCATAGGCGCTTATCAATTCCTCAAAAGCATCAAGGTTTCCTTTTTTGCTTTTAGCTACAAGAAGCTTTTCCATTTCCTTCATATTTCACCCTCCCCCTTGTATAATTCAATAACCCCTCTTTATTAGACGAACTTATCAGGACAAAGTTTCAGTTAATAATTTCATATACATTATATACTTACGTAACTAATAAAAAAATAGGTATAAAGTATATACCTATAATTCTACATTTCTTGTCCTACGATAAGGATGAAAAATCGATGTCACTAATTTAAAATTCTCATCCAAAACTGCCGTGGCATGATGCAAAAAATCCTTTGCTATATAATATCTAAGATCAATAAAGTCATATTCATATCCATCATTTGTTTTATTGCATTTTATATGAAACGCTGGTGTAAACTCGCTAAAAAACTCTGCCACCCTAGTTCGAGAAACAGCTTTAATCAACTTATTATCCAAGTCATCCATGGTCTCTATAATAGTAAATCTTTTGGGTATAATATTTACCTCACCTATAATGGTCTTTCCCTTTATCTTGACTATATAATGCCAATTCACCAACCCAGCCATAGAAGGCAAAACTTTAAGTGAAAGTATATGTTGATGTCTGCCTAAATTTGACTTAACAATTTTTTTCGCATGGTTTTTCATCCAATAGCGGAACACAAGATAAAGAGTAAAAACTCCAATAGAAACTCCAGGATGTATAATACTCCTCAAAAATGGGAAAATAATCATGGAAGATATAATTATCAAAAAAGGATCGTAAACCAAAAGCAAGTTTAAAGTGTACCTTTTCTTAACAATAGGCCAAAGCACTTGAGCTCCATATGGGTTTGCAATATCTACCAGTATGTGAGATGCACAACCTGACAGTGTATATAGAAACAATTTTAGCAAAGATACTCCTGGGTTAATAATTGCTAATAATGAAGCAACAGCTATTCCATACAAGAAAATAAAGGGTATTGAATGGGACATCCCCCTATGATTTTTGAGATAACTGTAGTCTCCCCTAAATTGCATAATTATATCTGCATCAGGTATAACTGCTCCTATTAAACTACCAATAGCATAGGGATTGGCAATGGCAACTGCCTCTCCCGTAAAAGCAGCTATTGCAAGACCTACAACGCCGTGGGTTATTGGATCCATAGTTTTCCTCCATCAATTGTATAAGCACTATCTAATAGTACATGATATTCAATTATATCATATATGACAGCTTAATTTGCAATCTATTTCTAAAAATTTAACTAAATTTTAGCACATAATTTTTTATTGATTTTTATATGCATATGTGCTAATATAAATAACGTAGCGCCGGAGTGGCGGAATTGGCAGACGCACATGACTCAAAATCATGCGCTCTTGCGAGCATGTCGGTTCGACCCCGACCTTCGGCACCATCATAGAAATCAAAAAGTTTCAAAGCAATGCTTTGAAACTTTTTTTGTTTTTTTGATATTTTGCAATTAGTTTTTTATTATTTTGTTTATTCTAGTGAGAATATGGTTTATAATATGGAAGACTAGATACAAAACGGCCTTTGATTGGAAGGGTTTAAATGAAAGATGATCTGATTAGATTTTGTAATTCAATAAGCATTGAATATGTTGGCATCGCTCCTGCTGAACCCTATACAGATTTTGAGAAAATATGGAGAAAGCAGATTGAGAGAGGCTTTGTAAGCGGCTTTGAAGAAAAGAATATAGAAAAAAGGATTTACCCAAACTTGGCTTTGGAGGATGCAAAGTCAGTGATAGTTTGCCTCTTCCCCTACTTTTCCGGTAATGCAGATGAAGCAAACTTGTCCAAATATGCCTATAGTTTAGATTATCACATAATAATTAAAGAGAAGCTTGAAGCAATAGGAAGGTTTTTAGAGAGCAGCATACCGGATTTTCATTATAAATCCTTTGTGGACAACGGACCATTAAGCGACAGATATATGGCTTATAAAGCCGGGTTAGGCTTTTTCGGTATAAATAGCCATATAATAACGGATAAGTATGGCTCTTATGTGTTTATCGGATATATTATAAACAATTACCCCTTTGAGGTTGATAAGCCCCAAGACAGAGCCTGCATTCAGTGTTTCAACTGTGTCAGAAAGTGTCCGGGACAGTGTATACTTGGAGATTTCACAATTAATCCTTTGAGATGCAAATCCTTTATCTCACAGAAAAAAGGGAATCTTTCAGAAGAAGATATAGCGATTTTTAAAAAGAATCAATTGATTTGGGGCTGCGATGTTTGCCAAGATGTATGCCCCCACAATAAAGATGTTGAAAAAACCATACTGAAAGAGTTTAGGGAAAACCTGAAGCACAATATTGATTATGAAGAATTATTGCATATATCCAATAAAGAGTTTTTGAGAAAGTATAGGGACAGATCCTTCAGTTGGAGGGGCAAAGGAATTTTACTGAGAAATCATAAAATAATACATATAGGGGACGCCCAATGTAGGCGCCCCTATAAAATGTTATGAAATTGATCCGCCTAAGTTGAGTGCTGCTCTAAACATCATAAACAGCTTCAAATAATCATCTGATTCAATTCTCACGATTTTTTCATTAACTCTTATGGCTTCTGGCAGGAGCATAGCACTATCTGCCATTACCTCTTTACTAAACTCAATATCCATGGCAATTTTGCCTTCATATTTTACAACAGGTCTTTGCTTTACGTTCTTTAAAGCTTCTGCAAGCTTTCTTTTATAAAGTTCTCTGACAGATTGCTGAGATAAATTATGGGCACAGTACCTCGATATTGCCTTTTTCACAATTATTGTTTCCAAATCTCCTATTTCTTCTTTTGCTTGAGCTGCAAGCTTGTCATCACCAGCTATAGCAAGTATTGGCACACCATAGTATCCTGCCACTCCTGAGTTTATGCCACACTCTCCCATTTGTTTTCCATTAATGGTTATGTTTGCTACTGATCTGCCTGAATAAGTATGATTGAAAACCCCATTTGAAGTGCCAACCCTTGAGTGATATCCAATGTATATAACCCCATCAAAAGTTCCATCTATTCCTTGCATCATGCTTAAAGGTTTAGGGCTTCCACTTATGAGCTGAGCTCTTGGATCTAATTCCTCTATGATAAGATTATCCATATTATCATGAGAGTCATTTACTATTACTTCTGTTGCTCCGTTATTAAAGGCTTCTTCTATAGCCCAGTTGGCTTCCTGTGTCATCAATCTCCTAGTGCGATTAAATTCACGCGAATCGCTGTCTACATGAGATGAGGAGACTAATCCCCATATTCCTTCCATATCTACAGATATAAATATTTTCACTTAGATCCACTCCTTTAATATTTTTTTGTATCCCTCTAATTCCTTTTCGTTCCCTAATACAAAGTGTTCCGGCTCAATTTCCACCCATTTGGGCAGATTACTACTATAATCATGACAGTTTGGATCATATATCTCAAGTACTTTTTCTTTCTCGCGCCTCGGGTCAGGCAACGGTATCGCCGAAAGCAAGGATCGGGTGTATGGATGCAGCGGATTTTTAAAAAGCTTTTCTGTCTCTGCAAGCTCTAGTATTTTTCCTTTGTGTATTACAGCTAGTCTATCTGTTATAAAACGTACTACAGATAGGTCATGGGCGATGAATAAATAGGTCAGTCCTTTGATCTTTTGAAGCTCTGATAATAGGTTTAACACCTGAGCGCGGATGGAAACATCCAAAGCGGATATGGGCTCGTCAGCTATTATCAATTCAGGCTCCATCACTAAAGTTCTTGCAATTCCTATTCTCTGCCTTTGTCCACCTGAAAACTCATGAGGAAAGCGGCTCAAAAACTCAGGAAGCAGCCCAACATCCATGAGAGCTTTTTCTACCTTCTCTTTTCTTTCTTCTTCGTTTTTGTAATTTTTAATATTATAAAGTCCTTCTGATACTATGTAATCTACCTTAGCTCTTTCATTTAGCGAAGCCATAGGGTCTTGGAATATCATCTGAATTTTCCTGGTTACTTCTTTATCTAGTTCTTTGTCAATATCACCATTTATTCTCTTACCGTGGAAAATTACTTCACCTGCAGTAGTTTCATTCAAGCGAATAATAGCTCTTCCTATTGTAGTTTTTCCAGAGCCGGATTCGCCCACCAATCCAAATGTTTCACCTTTATATATATGGAAATTGACATTATCTACAGCAGCAAATCTATTCTTTTTTGCCTTGCCAAATTCAACACGTAAATTTTTAACTTCTAATAAAATTTCTCTTTTATTATCAGGCATCTTTACTCAACCCCCATTGCTTGCGTAATATTTCAATAGATTCAGGCGGTTCTACCTTTGGCGCACGAGGGTCTAATAACCAAGTCTTCGCTTTATGTGTAGGGCTCACAGTGAAATATGGAGGTTTTTCCACAAAATCAATTTTTAGAGCTCTCGGATTTCGAGGTGCAAAGGCATCTCCTTTTATTTTATGGAATAAGTTCGGTGGTGTTCCTTTAATCGAATGCAAGGGTTTTCCTTTGACGCCAAGCTGGGGCAGGGATGAAAGAAGCGCCCAGGTATAGGGATGCTGTGCATTATAGAAAACTTCTTCACAATTGCCTATTTCTACTATATCTCCTGCGTACATGACAGCTATCCTATCGGCTACATTAGCTACAACACCTAAGTCGTGAGTGATATATATAGTAGTCAATTTATATTTCTTTTTTAGCCTTTTCAAAAGACCCAGTATCTGAGCTTGTATTGTTACGTCCAAAGCAGTGGTAGGCTCATCACAAATTAGAATTTTGGGCTTGCAAGCTACTGCAATAGCTATAACAACTCTTTGTCTCATGCCGCCTGAAAATTCATGAGGGTATTGATTATATCTTCTTTCAGGTTCAGGTATGCCTACATCATTTAAAATCTCAATTACTGCCTTTTTAGCTTCTTCTTTTTTGAGACATTGATGGAGTTCAACAGTCTCTTGAACTTGCTTGCCAATAGTTTTTAGAGGGTTTAAGGAGGTCATTGGATCTTGAAAAACCATGGCTATATTTTTCCCTCGAATTTTGATCCAATCATCTTCGGTTTTATACTTTGCTAAGTTCTCTCCACCATAAAGTATTTCGCCAAAATCTACCCATCCGTTGCCATCTAAAAGCCCCATAAAGGTTTTGGTGAAAACGGATTTGCCCGATCCCGATTCTCCTACTATTGCTAAACTTTCTCCTTCATATAGATCCAAGGAAGCTTCTCTTATAGCAGTTAAAACTCTGCCTCTAAGTCTAAACTTAACTACCAGATCCTTAACAGATAATATAATTTTTGAATCTGTCATATCCGCACCTCCTAAACATGGTTTCTTGGATCAGCTGCATCTGCAAATACATTACCCATCATATAGAATGATATCGTAATAATGGAGAGAACTATAGCAGGAAAAATCAGCTGATACCTAAGTGATTGAACCATCATAAGAGCCCTGCCTTCGTTGATAAGATTTCCTAGTGATGGAATACTGACAGGCAATCCAAGACCTATATAAGTTAAGAAAACCTCATAACCTATTGCTGCAGGAATAGCCAGAGCCATTCTCAGCATTATTACAGATACTAAATAAGGAAGCAGGTTTTTAGATATTATTCTTCCTGTAGGAGTCCCCAGGCACTTTGATGCTAGATTATATTCTCTGTCTCTTATTATTACTATCAGATTGCGTACAAAGCGCGCCATACCAAGCCATCCTGTTATGCACATGGCAAAAATCATAGTTGATAGGCTAGGTCTCATTATATATGTCAAAAGCACTAATATAATAGTAACTGGTATATTGTCCATGACATTATAAACTTCTGTTATGGGACGATCCAAAGCCCTCACATATCCCCACAACGCTCCAATCATTATCCCTACTATGGCTTCCCAAAGCCCAACTGCAATTCCGATGAAAAGTGAAGTACGTGTGCCACTCCATATGCGAGCCCAAAGATCCTGACCAATAGAGTTTGTTCCGAACCAAAACTCAGCGTCCGGTCGATGATTTCTAAGCTGCATATTAGTTTTGGCATCAAGATAAATTTTAGTTGGAATCTTCTGATTCGGTAAATATGGTTGTATCATTGTGAATATTAGTAGTGCCACCATTAATATTAAAAGTAAAAATGCTATTCTATTTTTAATAAATACTTGCCATGTGGAGCGCCAGTATGAGTAGTTTGAATAGCCGGCTCTTTGGGCTTCTTCATCATCAAACTCTGCAAATTCAAATAAGCTTTCGTTAATTCCATCAGATAATTTATTGATTTTGCCGTTACCCACTATCTAGCACCTCCTTTTTTCTGCAAGTTAATTCTAGGATCAAACATTGCCATAAGTACATCACCTAAAAATAAACCTATTATTCCAATTGATGAATATATTAGTACTAACGCCTGTACTACCGTATTGTCTTGCCTTTGAATAACATCTACAAGTAGTCCTCCCATACCTGGTATTGAATATAATGACTCAATATATATGGAGCCGGATATTGTATACAACAAGGTACTAGGTAAGTATTGAGCCATAGGAACAAAAGCATTGCGGAAAATATGCTTTACCATGATAGTTTTATTCCTTAGACCTTTTGCTCTGGCTAGTTTTACATAATCCTTATTCAACTCATCTACCATATACCTTCTCATCCACATTGCATAGGCTGCTGTGCTGCCTAATGACATAGAAATTGCAGGTAAAATCCAGCTGGCAGTATTGTCAGGTTTAAATAGAATTGGAAGCTTAAATATATCTGTTACATACAGTTGAAGAAACAGATAATAAACCGCTGCAGGAACCGCATTAATAAATACTATATAACCCGTGCCTAACTTGTCCCATATTTGGCTCTTGCTCCGTGCCATTATTATGCCAAGAGAGATACCAGCAATTAGAGATATTACCACAGCAGTTAAACCGAAGTATAACGAATAGGGTATTTTAGTTTTGAGAATTTCTGCTATAGGCACTTTGGGTCTATATATTATTGATTTTCCTAAATCCCCCACTAAAAGAGACTTATAAAAATTCTTCAACTGAATATGCATAGGATCTCTAAGTCCCATTCCAGTCAATATGGCCTCTCTTTGCGCTTCGTCTAGCTTTTCATAGGCTTGCCCAAAGTATCCTTCTTCAGGCATCAGTCGCATAAGAAGAAATACAACTGTAATAATTATAAACAATGTTACTAGAGACTGGGCTAGCCTTTTCAACGAATACTTTAACATTTCTCTCCCCCTTTTAGAATAACTAAAGCCTGCACTTTTGTGAAGTATATTGCAGGCTTTAGTTTAATAGACCTAGAAGGACTAGTCTTATTTTGCTGCTTTTAATGCATCAGCACGTTCCTTCTCCCAGTTTGCAAGTCCTTTAGTAAATTGTTCTGAGTTCATAGGCTTCTCCATAATTTTCTGACCTTTATATCTTTCAGAAGAAACTCCGAAAGGTGAATATGGAGATTCAAAGGGGTTCAATCTGGAAGCAGAGTATCCGCCTCCACCGGCTGCATAAGGTATAACAAAAGCTTGATCTATAAAATATGCTTCGGCATCGGCAAAAAGAGTTAAACGCTTACCGATATCAAGTACTTCTGCCTTAGCAGCATCTACCATATTTTCATAGGTGTTCTTTCCATTGGCTTCTTTATATCCTTCGGCTAAATGAGGCCAGTTGTAATTATTATCGGGAGTAAAGGGATCTGTATAGGTTTCCGGGTCAGCATAATCAGGTCCCCAGTTGCATTCCAAGAAAGCATAGTTACCGGCACGTCTAACTTCCTTAAGAAATCCTGTTGGAGGTTTGGGATCGATTATTAAATCTACATAGTCTGCTCCCAGTAAATTTTCCAACTGCTGTTCAATTACTTGTGCACGGTTAGCCCAGTCAGTGCCTCCAGTGTTATAGGGCATCAAAACTTTAACTGGGAATTTGGCTTTGCCCTTTAATTCTGCCAAAGCTTTCTCTTTAAATTCCAAAGCAAGCTTTGAGTTGAAAGAATCAGTATTTGTAAAATTAGCAAGCTTACCAAGCTGTGTATAGTCTATGCCATCTAAGTCTACAAAATTCTTTGGTGTTATTGTATTTAATATTCTCTTCTCAGGATCATAAGGCTCTGCTGTCAGCATGGCTGCTTTTCTATCCAGCGCATGGAATAGGGATTTGCGGAAGTTAAGATTATTAACTACAATCTTCCAATTGTCTGGTTCAAACTCTTTAGCAAATTTGGGATCAAAATTCAAACAATAAAAATAAGTATAGAAACCGGTTCTGTTAGGACGAACCATCTCTTTCTTTGTAGCATCCTTCATCCACTCGTCAATCACTGATGAAGGTATATCTGCATAATCTATTTCTCCTCGCAATAATAATTCCGGAGCCAATGTTGTTGCTTCTTTATTGTAAGTTTGATTTATTTTTTTAATGTATATGTTCTCTTTATCCCAATAGGTCTCATTAGCCACAAGAGCTCTCCTAGTTTGGGGTTCAAAGGCTTCCATGATATAAGCGCCATTATATAATATAGTTGTATTATCAGTGCCAAACTTATCACCTGTTTCGCTTAGGAACTTTCCATTTACAGGGAAGAAGCATACATAAGTAAGCATCGATAAAAAATATGGCGTAGGTTTTTCCAGAGTATACTCTAAAGTATATTTATCTTTAGCTTTTATTCCTACTTGTTCAAAATCTGTGATTTCTGCATCGTAGAACTTTTCAGCATTTTTGATAACGCTGTAGGCTATATTAGCAGTCTGTGATTCATTCTTGCTGTCCAAAATATACTTCATAGCATCTACAAAGTCTTGTGCTACAAGCTCTGCATATTCCTTGCCTTCATGAGTCACCCATTTGACACCTTCACGCAGTTTGAGAGTCCATATCAAGCCGTCATCTGATACTTTCCATTCTGTTGCCAAACATGGCTGTGCCACTCCATATCTGTCATAATCGATGAGTGTATCTACGAAGCTAGCTGCCAAAGCAAATTCATTCGTGCTTGCAGTTACAAGATAGTTTATTGTGGTTATCTCCCCGGAATAAACTGTCCTATACTCTTGGGGAGCCTCGACCTCTGCTGCAGTCGGCTGTTTCCCCCCTGTGCAACCTGTTAAAGCCATTAACAGTGCCAACATTAAAGCTAATACTCTTTTCATGTTTACCCTCCTCCAATTTTAAAATTCACTGGTGGTTTGCAAAGCAATGCGAGCATTTATCCTTATAGCCAAACACTTCTTAGAGCGTTTGGCTTATGGAACAGTTTAACTAAAATGTTATGCGTTCTTTTCTTAATAAATCTTCATAGGTTTCTCTCTCTACAATTATTCTTTCTTCATCTTTACTCAATAAGAGTACCGCCGGTCTTGGTATTTTATTATAGTTGCTAGACATTGAATAATTATATGCTCCTGTACTCAGTACGGCTAATATATCTCCTCTATGAATTTCCGGCACGTTAAGATCCCATATCAAAATATCCCCTGTTTCGCAGCATTTTCCTGCAATAGTCACTAATCTATCAGGCTCCATATTACATTTGTTTGCTACCACTGCTTCATATTTTGCGCTATATAATGCAGGCCTAGGGTTATCTGGCAATCCTCCATCTACGCTAGCATAGGTTCTTATATTCGGAATATCCTTTACCGCGCCAATTGTGTACAGCGTAATTCCTGCCTCGCCTACTATCCATCTTCCCGGCTCTATTATGACTGCAGGCATATCTAAATCCAAGTCATTGCAGCAGCCTTTAACTGCTTCCATAATGCTGTCTGTGAAATATTTTAAAGGCTTGACAACGTCTTCTTCCGTATAATAGATTCCAAAGCCTCCACCTGTATTTAACTCTTTTGCATGAAAGCCTAAATCATCTTTTAACCTTTTATAAAGTTTCATAACCGTCTCGATAGCTGTAACATACGAATCATTTTCAAACAGATTAGAGCCTATATGGAAGTGAAACCCCAATAGCTCAACATTTTTGCTCTCCATTGCTATTGATACAGCTTTATCAATAGTATCTTTATCTAATGGTATGCCAAACTTTGAATCTTTTTGACCTGTAATTATATATTTATGGGTATTTCCTTCTACTCCTGGTGTTACTCTCATCAATACTTTTACTGTTTTATTCATATTTGCAGCAATTTCTTCTATAAAATATAGCTCATCTATATGATCCACAATGATTCTTCCTACATCATTATTGATGGCCATCTCAATTTCATCATAGCTCTTGTTATTACCGTGAAGCATAACTCTATCCATTGGAAATCCTGCTTTTATTGCAGTATATAATTCTCCTCCGGACACTACATCTAGACCTAGCCCTTCGCTTTCAATAATTTCGCACATTGTCATGGTTAAAAATGCCTTACTGGCATAAGCAGCCCTAGTATTTTCATGCTTTTCCAGAAAATCTGTTTTTATCTCTTTACACTTATTTCTGATAATTCCTTCAGAAATAACATAAAGAGGTGTACCATATTTTTTTGCTAATTGTACAGTATCAAATCCTGAAAATTTGTAATTGGTTGATTGCTTTATCTTATTCATAATGTCAACTCCTCTAATGTATTAATATTCCCAATATAAATAAAGCAATTATCATGCCACCGTACTAGAAGTCAATATAAAGGCTAAAAAGGGTAATTCTCTTTCCGCGATTGCGGACTAGCTTTTGTAGAAATGTTAACAAAAATGAAAGGTGAATGCTCTTGTTGTTTGTAATTGTATCTAATTCCGCATTTACGGAGTGTTTCCGTAAATGCGTACTATTCTATACCGTGTTTCTTTACTTTTTCATAAAAACTCGTCTTGCCAATTTTTAATGCATTCATAGCAGCTTTTTTATTTCCTCGGCTGATTAAGATTGCTTCAGAAATAGCTCTTCTTTCTGCTTCATCTATAATATCTTTTAATGGTTTTATCTCTACTCTACCGACATCGTTATATTCTTCAACCTTATTAATGGCTAAATGTGTTGATAAAATTGTGTTTCCTTCTGCAAGATTCACAGCTCTTTCTAATATGTTTTCAAGCTCTCTGACATTTCCCGGCCATTCATATCCTGATAGAATGCCTAATGCCTCTCCGGATATTCTTTTTGCTTCGCAGCCAATTCTTGAACATATTAAAGGCAGCATGTTTTGCACTAATGGATATATGTCTACCTTTCTTTCTCTAAGAGGCGGTATCCATATGGGAAAAACATTTATTCTATAGTATAAGTCTTCTCTGAATCTTCCCTTTAATATTTCTTCTTCCAAGTTCTTATTTGTCGCTACAATTATTCTTACGTCCACTTCTATGTTTCTATTACCACCAATCTTAAAAAAAGTTTTATTTTGTAATACTTGAAGAAGTTTAACCTGAAGAGATACTGAAATTTCTCCTATTTCATCTAAAAATATTGTGCCGTACTGTGCCAATTCAAACATACCTGCCTTACCCGCTCCCCTTGCGCCGGTAAAAGATCCACCTTCGTATCCGAATAACTCGCTTTCCAATAAGGTCTCAGGGATAGAACCGCAATTAACATGTATAAACGGCTTGTTTTTATTTTTGCTATTATCGTGTATAGCCCTTGCTAATAAGCTTTTCCCTGTGCCGCTTTCCCCTAGAAGAAGCACAGTAGAATTTGTTTTAGATGCTTTTATAGCCAGTTTTTTTACATTAATTATTTCCTTACTTTCTCCAATTATTTCTGGCAATAGCTTTATCGCATCATCTTCTTCTCTGAGCCTTCTTTCCATTTGCTCTAAATTGAGTAGAGCCTCATCTCTCTCTCTTATGGCCTTCTTTATTTCAGAAATATCTTCAACCTTTAATGCAGCCCCCACCCTTTGCCCCTCACTATTTACCGGTAAAAGGGTGCATATAGTGGGTCTTCCATTTATCTCTTTAAATTCATTTGCATAGCTTATATCCTTTCCTGTGGCCGCTGCATAAAAGTCGTCTATAGTTGAACCTCCATTGTGTATCTCAAATATATCCTTTCCGATGACATCAAAAAATTCTGAATTCTCACCTTTGCCTCTAAATTTCTTGCCCCGCAATATATCATGCACGCCTTCACCTCTTGCGGTATAGCCATGGGTCTGATAGAACTTAAGCTTTTTGGTTCTACCATCAAGCACTACAATATGTCCTATATAATTTATATAAGAAATGTTGTAGTTTTCTTTGTTTACCTCTATGTTAATAAACTTGTTCTTAAAATCTATAATTACTGAAATCTCAGTATCTAAATATACACAATCAAGTTGTAAGTCCTTGGTTTCATAATCAGGCTTTATATATTTATAAACAGCCTTCTCTTTATTCTTATCATTAAAGCTTCCTATAGCTATTAAAGCATTTCCCATTTGAATCTTATCGTTATTAATGCCTATACAGCTTAATGCTTCGGGGGTTAGGTTTCCATCGTCCTTACCGAGGCAGTTATCCCCAATAATAACTATGTCTCCTTCTTCAATTTTTCCGGAGCCATGACTTATACCATAGTTATGGGCAATGCCGAATATCTCTTTTGCTTTATTATTATAAATCTGTATTTTTCCTTTGCTATCAATAAATATAAAACCTTCAGACATCATATCTGTAAATTTTCTGGCGTAACTATCCAAATCAAACATAAACATCATCCTCATGTTAATATTAAAGTATAGATTCTACATTAGTATTCAAATCCCTTTTTTGTTATTTTCTTTTTTAACCTTTCATAAAATCATTGCATATAATGTAATGATTCTTTATGGAAGAAGGTTGATAAAAATGAGATATCCATATGGGCAACCTTTTGTTTGCCCTATGAATCCAAACTACCACTGCCCTTTTTACAACTCTATGAACCTATATCAGTTTGATGAAGCTATATATGAGGATAGAGATATATACGAAGATGATGACATGCGTCAAAGGCCTCAGGATATTAATCGCATCATGGCCTTGATAAACAGGGAATTTGCCAGTCATTACGCAGAGCTCCAAAGATATGGGGTGCCACGATCCGTAACCCGAAACATCTTTAGAAGCATTGTAGTTTATGTTTTACGAAATGAAAAGAACTACTCAGGAACAATTGCCCAAAAAACCAACCAACTTTTTAATGCAATACGTAGGGATATGCCTTGGATTTTTACTACTCTAAGAGGCTTTGGCGTACCGACTAACCGCATCAATCAGATAATAAGAGATATAATTCGTTTTACTCTAGAGAATATCAGTGAAGAAGTGCCGAGCCCGCCAATTCCACCAGCTACCGGCTGGAGTCAATGGGAAGACTTAGGCGGCGTACTGACATCTTCACCGGCTGTTTCATCTTGGCAGCCAAACCGGCTCGATGTATTTGCTCGAGGACAAAATCAGGCTCTATGGCATATATATTGGGATGGAGCTCGCTGGAGTGGTTGGGAGAACTTAGGTGGTACATTGACCTCTGCACCTGCAGCAGTATCTTGGGGACAAAATAGGATAGACGTATTCGGCAGAGGACAAAACAATGCACTATGGCATAAATGGTGGGATGGTACCCGCTGGAGTAATTGGGAGGATCTCGGCGGTACTTTGACTTCAGCACCAGCAGTAGCATCTTGGGACTCAAACAGACTCGATGTATTTGCCAGAGGACAAAACAATGCATTATGGCATAAATGGTGGGACGGTACCCGTTGGAGTGATTGGGAGGATCTTGGCGGTACTTTGACTTCAGCCCCAGCAGCAGTATCATGGGGACCAAACAGGATAGACGTATTTGGGAGAGGGCAGAACCAATCACTGTGGCATAAATATTGGAATGGCGCAAGATGGAGTGATTGGGAAGATCTCGGCGGAGGTACTATAAATTCAGCACCTGCTGTTGCATCCACAGGCATTAATCGTTTGGAAGTCTTTGCACAAGGACCAAGAAATGAATTGCTAATAAGAACCTGGAATGGAACTAGATGGAGCGGTTGGCAATCCCTCGGGGGCGTTATCACTTCTGAACCGGCAGCAGTGTCTTGGGGAGGTAATAGACTGGATGTGTTTGCAAGGGGACAGAATAATCACCTTTGGCATATTTGGAGACCTTAAGCGAGACTTCTTTTAGGGGGGGGATTCAACCCCCTCTGAATGTTAGCCGAGTCCATACAAGGTAAATTGCCCCGCAGGGGCAAGAGAAGGTGCCCTGGGGTACTGGACTTGGCCGCCCTTTTGAACCACCTTCAAATATATGTTTTTAAAAACGCTACAACCCTTTCGAATGCATTTTTTACATCCAAGTTATTAAAATTTTTATCAAATAAATGTTCAGCACCATTAATGATAAGAATCTCGCTCTTTACACCTGCTCTTTTTAGCCTTTCATTCATAATTATAGATTGTTCATAGGGCACATCTGTATCACTGGTGCCATGAAGTAGTAGTGTAGGCGGGTATTCAGTAGTTATATTGCTCACAGGATTATAAATCAATAATTGTGATTTATCTTTTATAGGATCATAACCTGTTACCTCATTAATCCATACACCGTTCTGCCGACAATACAAATAAAAAATAAATCTATCGATTGCTCCTTCAGATATTTCATTATGGCCAACATAATTATATGCACTATCGGAAGTAATTATAGGTCTCTGGCAATAAAACTCGCTTGGTCTGGAATACTGGTTCTTGTTCCCCATATTAGAGCCCCACCGTGTAAATAGATAACTGTAGCTGTATTTTGGTTTTCATAATACACATCTGCTTTGATTAAACAATCATTTACTATTTTATAGGTTTTGGTATCTTTCATTTGTTTTTTCCTTTCTTTTCAGGGTATTTAATTCCAGTGTATAGATCAACAAGCTTTAATGACTTGTTTTCAAATGGCAACTCAAGATAACAAAGATTATTCTCATTTTGTTTACTAACACTAATCACAGCAAACTATTAATAGCTATATTCCTTGCCGTCACATTTTTTTGTATTGATACCCTCAAGTACAAAGTGAGAAGTATCAACCTTCTGAAAGCTGGGAACAGAGAAACAGTTATGTAACGGTAATCCGTGTAAGCCACGTGGAATATTTTTTTCTCCGCCCACCGACGAAACAAAAATTGTGGTTGGGCCGTCTGCTCCACCAATGATACCAATAGATGAGGCTGCTATAGGTCTAAATTTATCTTCTACCGGTTCTGTATATTGGATACTGCTATTAAACTGTAAGGTATCTCCCTGGGGCAAAGCAGGCTCAATCTCATACATTAACTGTGTAGCGTAAAAGCTGCGGTTTTCGTCTGCGCCCAGCGGCATTTCCACATGCTTTGTATTTTGGAAATATAGTGTATGTGTTATTTCCGTCATAGGATGCTTAAAGTAAACCTCTTTTTGATTATCTTTTTCTGGTATTTCAAAATGGATATTCAATGGATAAAACCATTGTGCACAATGGGTAGAAAGCTTTATGCTGTTCACTGTGTACAGCCGCAAGAAACGTAATAATTTTTGAATTTTAGAGTCTGTTTCAGGGTATGGCACACAAAAACGTTCACAGGCAAAGCAAGTAGTATCCTTTAGAATAGAGGAATATGCCTTTTGCACAAGCATTAGATTATCGCTCTGCCGTGCCCACGGCATACTCACAGCACCGCTGGATGAATAACCGCTTTCTATTTGTTTTTTGTTTATCCATATTCCTTTGATTGGCACAGCCTGATAGGGGTGTTCCTGCTCTGCACAGCGTCTCTGCAATGGCGTCAATTTTTCCTCAATAGTTTCATATTTTTCATAAAACTCGTGGAGTTTTGTTTCATCTAAGAAGGTAAGGATATCAAAAACAATTCCTTTTGAAAATCGGTATATGGTAGGTATACAGCGCTTTGCTCCTGCATATTCAAATTGCCAATTTGTCCTCAGCGGTAATCCGTGAGGACCTTTATCTTTACTCCATAAACTCGAATTATAATATATTTTCATTTAATTACACCTCTGGATTCGCTATTTACAAAGATTGCGCCCGGATATACCCTTGCGGAAATACATATTATTCAACACACTTAATTTTACAACTATTTTCCCATCATTAAATGTCTTTATCGACCTTCCTAGAAAGTTCCCGACAAAAATGCCAAAGGCTATTCCTATGATCATGCTGTTCTGGAGGATAGATAGTGCCCCTAGAGCCAAAGGCTGACACGGACGTCAGCCGCTTAAATCTCTATTGCTTAAAATATAAAAATGTATCTTTTCCAAATTAAAAAATATATTCTATATACATTAACTCAGCCACACATTTTGCTCATTATCGAAAGGTCGTTATATCCGTTCTCTGATGGGCATAAGTAAGTCAAGCTGTAAATCCGCTAGTTCAGTATTATTTAGATAGACATGGTTCACATAATTAAGATATTCCTCAAGCAGTCTGCACATAACGTTCTCGGGTCTGCAACGTCCCTTAACCGGGCTAGCACAGACCTTCTCCCTGGCGGTGCTTGCCACCCGGTGAAGGGATTGGTGCGGTCGACTTCATGCTCGCTCTACATAGCCCTTCTTCGTGACATAGCTGCCCCGTACCCTTGTGCAGAAATATTGTTACACTCTGGACCGAGCCCCGCAAAGACAAGAGCAGCAAAGACGCTGTGGCCTCAAATTTTATATTGTTGGCGATATATGAAAAATAAGAATTAAATATAATGCTAGACTATAATCATAATTAGTATTAAAGGAATACTAAAACGATAACACTAAATAGATTAGCAGTAAAATGTGATATTGTACTAATCCATGCATTGTTTGATTTATGAAATATAATTCCATACAAAATGCTGTTAATAAAAACAAAGAAAATATCATATATCACTATGATAACATTTCCCTCTGCCAAATGGCCAAAAGCAAATAATACTGACGAAATGAGCAGTACTGGTATAATTGGCAAAGCTTTGCTTAACTGATTTTGAAAGAAAGCACGCCACCCAATTTCTTCTCCTAAAGCAAGAATTGCAAGCTGAAATACTAATAATATAACTTTATCAAATGATACAATGATCTCCGTTCTAGCGAGTACATGCTCTGTGTATTCAGGTAAAAACAATTTCGATATTGCAATACAAGCTGCATCCATAATTAAAGGTAAAACAACCCAAAACCAAATTTTTTTATCTTTAAAATTAGTCCTAATTGCTTTTATATCGAGCCCGCTGTCTCTAAATGACTGTTTTTCTAAAACCTTATTGATAAAGAAAAATATTGTTCCAATGAAAACTGATATTCCTGCAATATTTAACCCAAATAAATTTGAAAAAGATACAATTCCCATTATAATCATTGCGATTAAAGGTATCCTTTTTATGTTTTGCATATCTTGTCCTCCTGTTATGTAAATAATTTTTGTTGCACATAATTTTGCAAATGCGCATTACAGTTACTCTATAGACCAGCTTTATCAAACCCTTCGTAGGACGCGACGTTCTTTTGCCTCCCATTTTTCATAACGTTTTGATATTCCTGACACCGAGACCCTTAGAGCGATGCCTCTTAGGGTCGCAAGTGTGGTGCGGTCGCACTTCAGAGACTTTCCATCCGCACCTCTGCAGGAATATACGTGTTATGTGCAGTTGCAATCGTTTTTCTACATTTAATTAAATAATTTTTTTCTAGATATTAGGACATTATTCACTATCAAACAATTCATTTTATGCTGAAAATATATACTGAAAGTTATTCTCTAAGTATTCAAATAACTTAGGTGTGATATCTTTATATGTCAGATTCGACGGTAAGGTTTCAA
Source organism: Lutispora sp. (assembly GCA_028709965.1). Classification (GTDB taxonomy): domain Bacteria; phylum Bacillota; class Clostridia; order Lutisporales; family Lutisporaceae; genus Lutispora. The sequence goes on along the minus strand of JAQUTA010000032.1, from coordinate 1,564 downwards.
AACATTTTACTTTTTCCATTTCACTTTCAGGCAGATTGTCTAACTCCCCAATTTCTGCATAAAAAACCATTCCATTTGCCTCAGAAGTTTCATCTGCAGCCCAATAATCAAATATTGGTTTTATGTCAAATGAAACAGCACCTGTTTCCTCAAATAATTCTCTTTTAGCAGCATTTAATGGGCTTTCCTCTAATTCAATATGTCCACCAGCCGTTTCCCATGTGTCTCTTTTTTTATGTTTGCATAGTACCCATTTTCCATGATACTTTGCTATAACTACTACATATTTATAGTCCTTTAAATAATTTAATTTATAAACCTCACACTTCATGACTTTCTCCTCCCGCCACAAGTATATAATCTTTAATTCATCTAGTAATATTAAACCAAAATAAGCAAAATTATATTTATACAAAATTAGGACTTCTGTGTCCTGCTCCGATATTGACATTGCACATAACGTTCAGTCATTAAAGACGTTTTTAAACCTCCTTTTAAACCCACTCAAATCAAAGGTTTAAAAATATGCAAAGCGAACTTTAATGACATGTTCTACGACGCTTTCCTGCTTGGAACGCTTTACTAAATTATACCATATGATATAGTAGCATATAACAATTTATATAAAATCCTACAAAATATATGTTTATATTCCAAAAAGTGATATAATATGGACATGTATTTTGTGGGAGGAAAAGAAATGAAATTACGGGAAGATATAAATGCTATAAAAAATATAAAATCATTAATATTTAATATTGTGAATGAATTAGAAAATGTAGAAATTAATAAAGCTACAGAATTTGCAAACTGGATACTCTCTAAAAGTCAGTATATTAACAAGTTATCAAATGGTAAATTTATAAAGATTCCAAAAAATATAAAACGTGGAGATATTGTTCGTATTGAATTTGGCATTAATATAGGCGAGGAATTAAGTGATGAAAATAGAGACGGACATTTCGCCATAATTTGGGCACAACAGGGTTTTACATTCATGGCTATCCCATTAACAACTGCTGTGCAAACTAATAACCCATATGCTGTAAACTTAGGAAAAATTGATGGATTACCACAAATTGCAGATAGCTATGCTAAAATAGATTATCTTCGATGGATTGATAAAAATAGAATAAAGTTCATGCATCAACATAAAAACGGTAAAATTGTAATAGAAGATGAAGAAAAATTAAATGAAGTACTGAGCAAAATAAAAAATAAAATGAAAGAAATGTTTATAGATAACTAAAATAGCATATAATAATATTGACAGTTAGAATTTAATACGTTACAATTTAATTAACGATAGGTCTTCTTAAGAAGACAAACCTTATGGGCATATCTATAGAATGGTCATAAGAGAAATTTGATAGGAAAACCTGCCAAGATAGGGCATGGTTTTCAACCGTAAAATATGATCTTTGATTAATTTCAAAGATCATGTTTTATTATAAAGGAAATCGCCACAGCTATGTAGAAATATCATTTGATATTTCTACATAGCTGTGGAAAAAGTTGTTATATTATTTGAGTTCAAAACTGAATAAAGAAGACTTCCGATTAA
>JAQUTA010000031.1 GCA_028709965.1 Lutispora sp. | reverse complement strand
TATCTATGGTGCTTTCCATGTTATCCATCGGGGTTGTCACTGCTGGAGCTCAAAGCCCCATTACCCGGCTTGAGGCAGAGCAAAGAGCATTAAGCATTATCAATTATACCTGGACATTTTCTAAAGCCGGTAACACAAATATTGAATACAAATATGCCTTTAGCGTTTCTCAACCAAGTCAGCTGAAAGGCATATCAACTTCCAAGGTTACCGGCATACCTTATAATTGGGGTGGTCTGGACAGCCCTTATACTAGCTCATACAATGCCAAATGGTCTAACTTTTCTGATGCCATAAGCAAGGGTGCTTATGCAGGAAATGTTAACTCTGAAGCAGGATTGGGCTACATAGCGGGGACTGCAGGCCTTGACTGCTCAGGCTTCGTACAAGCTGTGTTTAACATCAAAGATTATAAACAATCTACCTCTACACTGCTGACCAATTACTTTGCTCGAATAAATCTTAGTGACATACAGCACATGGATATATTAGTAAAACCCTATGACCATGTAGCTATTTTTGATAGATGGGGAACACACAATGGGATTTATGGGGCATTCACCTATGAATCGACAACAGATGAGCTCTTTGGAGGCATTCAAGGTACCAAGAGATACTTTATGCCACTTGAGCTGATTAGGGATGGCTACATACCTGCGAGATATAATTATTTGAAGGAGGATACTCCTTATCCTGTAAAGGCAGGCTACTTTGCCAAGGTTTCCAGCTCAATATATTTGGCCAATTATAGGATCAATGCCTCTGAGATTTCTGCATCGGTAGGCACCATACCTGGGGACACCATAGTTTATTTGAACAGTTATTCTCAAGGGTGGTACCAAATAAATTATAATGGTAAAACCGGCTGGATATGGGGTGAACTCATTGAAGCTATACCTATCGGCAAATATGTGACGCTGAAGAATGCCTATCAGCTCAACATTAGGAGCAACCCTTCCTTTAGCGGCTCTATAATGGGAGTGTTGAGCCAAAATCAATATGCAGAGGTAGTGGGTTATTCAGCTGATGGAGAGTGGCTAAAAATTAGCATAAATGGAGTGGAAGGTTGGTCAGGCAAACAATATTTGAGCTATATATATTGAACGAGACTTCACTCAGTGGGAGATTCGACTCCCACTGAGTGTTAGCCGAGTCCATGCTGGACTTAGCCGCCCTTTGGAACTCACCGCCTATAGAGGCAAGGTGAATTGCCCTGCAAGGGTAAGAGAAGGTGCCCTGGGGTACAGGAGACTTAGGGCGGATTAGTTCAGTGTTAAAAATGATATAATATTTGCCATAAGTAGAAATTTGAAAAAAGAGGTTATGATATGTCGTTTTATGAGTTTATAAGTAAAGAGCCTAATGTGATAAAACCCTTTATATTGTTTGGGAAAAACCATATTCTTGCTCTATTAACCGTAGGTTTTTTTATTGCCACATTCACAAACCTGTCAAACAAATCTGAGAGAATTCATAAATACTATAAGGCGTTCCTGCTTACAGCCTTGCCTATCCAGGAAATCATATTCAGGCTATGGGATTGTTTTTATCATGATTTCAGATTTGAATCTATGTTTTCTCTTCATTTATGCAGCATAGCCATATTCTTTTGCATAATACTTTTGGTTAAATATAATCAGTCCATGTTTGAAGTACTTTATTTCTGGGGATTAGGAGGGGCGACGCAGGCGCTATTGACTCCGGACATAACAATCTATGGTTTCCCTCATTTCAGATTCTTTCAGGTATTTTTGTCTCATGGTCTTATAATAGCTACCATAATCTATTTTATATTTGTTGAAGATAAAAGAATACGAAAAGGCGCATTAAAAAGAGTCTTGATAAACACAAATATCTATGCCATGTTTGTTTTCTTTGTAAATTCTATATTTAATACAAATTATCTGTTTATAAATCATAAACCCTATACCCCATCTTTAATTGATATTTTGGGGCCTTGGCCTTTTTATATTATTTGGTTGGAGTTAATCATGATATTCGTATTCAGTTTGTTATATATGCCTGTTTTGTACGTAGAAAAAAAGGAGGAGTTAAAGGCTTCTTTGCAATAAGCCTTTAACTCCTTATGATTATGCCATTAGCGAAGCAACGGGGACTAGGAAGCACTAGGGACGGTTCTGGAAACGAAACATATATCCCACGTTTTTTATTTTTTGTAACTAAACCCAAATATATGTTATAATACCATTAAGATGTTAACGAAGTTTTACACAATAAATAATGCATATAATTAATAGCTAATAAATCTTCATTGTCAATTCATGATATGAACTGTAGATGCACCGCTTCATCAATCATTGTAAAAAATTAAATATTTATCATTTAATTCATTTTTCAATCAATTTCGCTTATTGCCGCTCCTAAACTTATTTTTACTTTTGCTATGTATATAATGAGATGGTTGCACATAAATATGATATGTACAAGCAAATTACTATAAAACCTAATATTTGACATGCATTATGCTGCCGGAATTCTAAGTCCGGAGGAGTTATTTCTCTTCATGGGCTTTAGAAGTTTTTATCCGAGAGCTTAGCACTGCTTACTCCCGGATAATATATACAAATTATTAATAAAGGGGGCAGTTCAATGATTAAAAAGGTTGCCGTACTGGGAGCAGGGGCAATAGGTGGAATAACCGGGGCACTGCTCTATGAAAAAGGCATCGATGTAGTGCTGATACACCACAATGAGGAATTTGTCAATATAGTCCGTGAAAAAGGGCTACATATTGACGGCCTTGAAGAGGATAGGTACATTAAGGTACCCGTCGTAAAAAAACCAGAAGATGCAGGATGCAAATTCGACATGGTCATCCTGGCTGTAAAGAATACCAGCAACAAGGAGGCAGTACCTTCAATACTTCCGTATCTCAATGAAGGGGGCTTCATTCTAAGCGTGCAAAACGGAATCCCTGAAGATGAGTTATTTGCTCTTGCAGGCAAAGACAAAATCGTATCTGGAATGACAGGCTGGGGAGCAAACAATGTGGAACCCGGTCACTTGACAAAGACTACCGGTGGTATTTTCGAAATCGGGGAATATATGGGCAAGCCGTCAAAGAGGGTGCTGGAAGCTGCTGAGATCTTAAAGCATGCTTTTGAGGTCAGAGTTATACCTTTCATGATGGTGCTCAAATGGTATAAGCTGTTTGTCAACGCATCCATGAGCGGCATAGGTGCAATATCAGGTTATCTGTATGGAGATACTTTAGCTGATGAAAATGCTGCAAGGCTTGCAATAAAGATAATTACAGAGGCATATGATGTTACAATAAAAGCCGACATACCATTTCCTGCAAAAGCACTAGCTCCATTCCCTACCCCCAATAAGCTTACAGCAAGATCAGAGCCTGTGCTTAATAAAACTATAGCCCTATTGAATGCTGTATTAAAGGATCACCATGCAATAAAATCCTCAGTCCTCCAGGATCTTGAGAAGGGCAAAAAAACCGAGATAGACTACTGGAACGGCTACATCTCTGCTGTGGGCAAAAAGCTTGGGGTAGCCACTCCTGTAAATGATGCCATAACAAGTATGGTAAAGGAAATCGAAGCAGGTACAAGAAGTATCACTCCTGACAATATAAAAGAGCTGTGTGATAAAGAGCTTCATAAATTCCGTGAGGAATATTACCAGGGTGTTATGGATGAATATAAGGATGTGACGCAGTGCATAATTTGGCCTCAGCCGTCTTTAGGATTCATGCTGAGCGACACCTACAGCAGGCCTTTCTTTGAACCCGGATCGCCAAAGTGGGATATCCCCAAACCTTTCGTCCTAAAGATTGCGGCATGCGGTGCTTACATAATGCCGTCTGTCAATCCAAATCAACCTTTAACTCAGGCATTGATAAACCAGCAAGTGGAAAAATCAATAGATCTGGGCGCATGTGCCTGCCATATACATGTGCGCGATGATAATGGCATGCATTCACTTGAGCTTTCTCGTTTTCACGAGGTCATAGATAACCTCAGAGCAAAATACGGTAAGGAGAATCTGCTTATCGACGGATGCCCCGAAGGAGGAAAAGATTTTCTTGATACCTGCGGGCCATTGATTGAATTCAAAGATGATTGGGAAACCTGTCCTTTGACATGTGCTGCCGTATGGTTAGGCAATCTATTGTTTATACCTTCCACCTCCAAAGCAACTCAGGGTATGGGTGAAATAATGGAATCAGTAGGTATAAAACCGGAAATGGTGTGCCACGACTTAGGAGACATAGACAATGCAAGAAGATGGCTTATAGATACAGGCATAGTAAAGAAGCCATATTATTTCCGTATTTGCATGGGAGAGCCTGGCTGGGGCACCGTGACCAATCCGAGAGCTCTCATGGATACTTATCGCCAGGCATGCGACAGAATACTTGAAATCGATCCGGATTCAAAAGTCGTGGTATCCATGTCAGGACGCGCCGGTATATGGGGCGTAATGCTTGCTGCCATGTATGGCCCTCCAATAATAGGTGCGAGAGTAGGTATGGAAGACTCTATATGGATGAGGCCTTTTGATGATGAGGTTATAAAAGATAATCCTTCAATAGTAGCTGAACTGGTAAAGGGTCTGGAATTCTTGGGCAGGCGTCCTGCAACTGCCAATGAATACAGAGAGATGATTGGTCTCCCCAAGGTATTTGATAAAAAGTAGTACCATGATGGAACTTAAAGGAGCGGCTGCCAGCTGCTCCTTTAGAATTAGAAGCAAAAAGAACCGTCCCCGCTGCTTGGGAAGCACTGGGGACGGTTCTTTTTGCTTCCAATGGTTGACTAAGAGGAGTTTTTTCATTTACTCTTCATAATTGGGGTGCTAAGCCAAAATCAATATGCAGAAGTAGTAGGCTATTCTACCGATGGACAGTGGCTAAAAATACGCATAAATGGAATCATCATAATTAACTTACCTTTTTTTCAAAACATCTAACCGAACCTTCCAAAGCCTTTTTAACACTATGTGCTACATAATAGGCTAGTTTAATAGGGACTGCATTCCCTATCATCTTATAACCATCGCTTACATCATTATAATAAAATTCAAAATCATCCGAAAATCCTTGTATCCGCGCACATTCTCTAACGCTTAATCTCCGATATAAACCCTCTTTACCTGGAACAAATATTCTTTTATTTTGATTTACAAATAGCATCTTTGGAGCTTGCGGATGAATAGGGGCATGCCTGCCTCCAGCTTGTATTGTAAAAGAAGGCTCATCCCATGAGCGTACTCTATTTCGTGACATATAAATAGTAGAAAAGCTTCCAATCATATATTCATGATTTTTAACTAGACATCTAGTTCCGTTCGTCCTATTCATTGGCAATGCGGGTATAGCAGTATCTCGCAGATTCCAAATTACATCTCTTAAAACAAACTTTTTCTCAATAGGCAAAGGAAATTTATAATTGATATTTAAGTCTCTTCTAAAGCCTATATAGAAAACTCTTTTCCTATCCTGTGCAACTCCATAATCTGCTGCATTTAACAGCTTCATAAAAATTATATATCCAGCTTCATTAAACATTTTTATAATATTATCAACCGCCGATTTATGTATATCTGCTAACATTCCCGAGACATTTTCAGCAACAAAAAACATGGGTTGCTTATCTTTCAAAATCCTTATAAATTCATAAAAAAGCTTTCCCCTTTCATCTTTTATGCCTCTTAAAGATCCTGCTTCACTCCAGCTTTGACAAGGTGGTCCCCCAATAATCCCATCGCAATCAGGCACTTCTGATGAGTTAATTCTTCTTATATCCCTTTTATCAAGAAAAGCAGAGTGATTTCTTTCATAAGTCTCCCATATGGTGCTATCATATTCATTTGACCACACTATATTAAAACCGGCTTCTTTAAAACCTAGATCCATTCCACCGGCACCAGCAAAAAGACTCACTAAATTCATACTAACCCCCCTCCATACTCGAACATGTGTTCTATTTTAGGATAGTATATATTTATATGAATGTCAATTGCCAATTAGTAAAATATTCACTTTTTCATAAAAAAACTGTATGCTATAAGTTTTATAACACACAGGTAACTAAATTTTTCTACCACGGCTCATACTGAGTATATAAGGTTTGGGGAATGCCTACTAAGCCCACATCAAATTTTAAGCTAGGCTCAACTAATGACCTTGCATTATGTATTCTCATAGAGATTGTCCAGCCATTATCGCATGCAACTAAAATTGTATTGCCTGAATGCGGCTTGAAGTCAACATTGTAAAAACGAGTAGGCATAGTAAGTTGAGGTACATTAACTAAAGGACGCGCAGTTCCTGCGTTTTTATTTAAGCTTCCAAAAATATTAAAGCTTTGTACTTGCGTGACACGCCTTCTATCATGAGTAATAACCTTATAAAAATCGTTACGTCCTAATAAATAGTGCAATAACCTTTCTGGAACGATTCCGGGATTCGCTATGTCTAATCTTTTTAGCTCTTCCATAAAAGCCCGCAATAAAGGTATGTAAAACCTTCTTTCTTTATTGTTTATGTCACGCCACAATTGACCATTATCTCTCATTTCCCTTAATTCATTAAATAATAGATCAATTGTATCAAAATATTGTTGCGAACATGGAAGTCCGATCCATTGTGCACCAAAATCTATACTTGGGGAAAGACGGCTATGCTTCACAGCTGAATGATTATGTTTGCAGGAAAGTCCTATTTCCCATTGATTTTGCCTTCTAATACATATTACGTCTCTCACATCCCCTGCAATACCCATAGCATCTTCTTGAATAGCTAAGTATAATGGTACATTCGTTAATGGATTCTCTAACTGGGGTTCTAATCGAAGAATTATTCTTATTGCTGCATCTGCTCCTTCATTCAATTTTCTTTTCATATCTTCTTCGGCGTCATTATTGTAAGAATCTCTTGCATTAGTTAATGCGCTGTTCTCTTCAATAATAATGTTTTGGTTATTTAATAGATGATTATATAATGACTGAAGGCATGCAAACTCAAAGGCCTTCCCTAATTTTGTTTGGATAGCCACCTCATACACCTACTTTTTCTTTTACATGAATTTTATTTATATGCGAATTCATTAATGTTTTAAGCTCTTTGGCTATAACCTCTGCCAATTTCACAGGCACAGCGTTGCCAATTTGTTTATATTTAGAAGTTAGGTTGCCGACAAACTGCATATTTCTTGGGAAAGTCTGAATTACCGCTGCTTCTTGCCAACTGAACCTTCTCGTTATACCATTGTCTCCAAATCTCCATTCATCTTCTCCTAATTTTACCATGTCAGGTGAAGATGGATGTAATGTAACTTGTTTAGCCATAGCAGGAATTGTATAGGATACATCGTCCCATCCACGTTTACGATTTCTGCTCATATACCTGGATGAATATGATCCAATACATATGTCGCGTATTTGAGGTTCAGGCATCCCGCTTAACGCTTCCCTTAATGTTATCTTCTTTATAAATGGTTCAGGAAATCTGAATTCAGTAATTTCTAAATCTTTTCTTAAGCCTAACATAATCACTCTCCATCTGTCCTGCGGAACTCCATAATCAGCTGCATTGACAAGATGGGGAAATACATTGTATCCTTTATCGCTGAAATCCTCTAGTATTGCTTCGATAATAGCTCCATCACCCAAAGTTAATATCCCTTTAACATTCTCTGCTACAAAAGCGTAAGGTTGCTTTTCTTCAACTAACTTAACAAAGTATCTATAAAGAATATTCCTCTTATCATCAATTTTTCTTGGTCCAGCCAAGCTAAACCCTTGGCAAGGAAATCCTCCTGTAATTATATCTGAATTGGGTATCATCTGAAAATCAATAGTAGAAATATCTCCTTGTACTACTTCAGCTTGTGACCAAAGGCGGTGTGTCTCACATGCGTCTTTATCAATATCATTAGCCCAAATGGTTCTAAAACCCTGATTCTCAAAACCCATATCTAAACCGCCGGCACCAGCAAATAGTGATACTAGTTTATATGTATAATTATTATTCTTGTGCTTTAAATTGATAACATTCATCTGCTCCACCTCATAATCACTTGTTACTATTATATAATAAAATTTCCCTTGCTTAAAGACTTTGTCAATCTTTATTTCCGGAGCTTCAATTGAACGAGACTTCACTCAGTGTTAGATAAAAGCATTTACAGTTTCAGCTTGGCAAGGGCATCGGCTAGGGCTGTGTTCATGGGCTCTTCTTTGGCTTTACTTTGGTTTCTTAGATAATTGGCCACATCTCTTTTGGATACATTGACTTCCTCTTTTTTCTTTCTTTCATTGAAGGCTGACATCTTTTCTCTATGACCGCAGCTGCATACGAATATTTGTCCTTCCCCTTGGCCATGAAGCTCCAGTTTTTTGTGGCAGACGGGGCATCTGGCATTGGTTATTCTGGAGAGTCCCTCTCTATGACCGCATTCTCTATCTTGGCATATTAGCATCTTGCCTTTTTTGCCGTTGACCTCCAGCATAAACTTGCCGCAGTCAGGGCATTTAGTTCGGGTCATATTGTCATGTCTGAATTTTTCTTCGCTGTTTTTTATTTCATTTACTACAGTTTTAGCATAGCTTCTCATATTATCCAAGAATATATTTTTATTTAGGGAACCTTTTGCAATAGAGCCAAGCTTTTGCTCCCACTCTGCCGTGAGGGCGGGAGATCTCAAATCCTCGGGCACTAATTGCAATAGCTGCCTGCCTTTTGAAGTTATATAGATATCCTTTCCCTTCTTTTCCAGGAGGAAGGAATTAAATAGCTTTTCAATAATGTCCGCTCTGGTGGCCACGGTTCCAATACCGCCGGTTTCACCTATGGTTTTTATCAAATCTTTGCTCTCCCCCGCCATGTATTTTGCAGGGTTTTCCATAGCAGAAAGCAGAGTGCCTTCATTGAAAAGAGCCGGTGGCCTTGTGAGCCCTTTTGTCTGCACTAAAGTATTGATAGTCAGCTTTTCTCCCTTTTCTATCTTTGGCAATATTTGATCTGCCATTCCATCCTTTGAATCTTCCTTTTCCTCATCGGTTTCCAAATTATTATTATAGACTTCCTTCCAGCCAAAGTTTATAACTACTTTTCCCTTTGCTATGAAAATCTCCTCTCCGATTTTTGCCTTTATGGTTGTTTCTTCATATTCAAAAGGAGGGTATAATACGGCAAGGAATCGTTTAACTACCAAGTCATATATTTTTCTTTCTTTTTCATTTAAACTGCTCAAAAAAGCTTTTTGCTCAGTAGGTATTATGGCATGATGGTCTGAAACCTTGCTGTCGTCAACAAAATTCTTATTTCCTTTTATAGGGGTTCGGAGTATTTTAGTTGCCGCTGCCTGGTATGAACCTGTGCCACAAGCTTTTACTCTATCAGCCAAGGTATCCACTACGTCAGCAGATATATATCTGGAGTCCGTCCTTGGATAGGTAAGGAGCTTATGGTGCTCATAGAGGCTTTGCATTATAGTTAAAGTTTCTTTTGCAGAATAACCGAAGAATTTATTGCCATCTCTTTGAAGCTCCGTCAAATCATATAAATGTGGAGAGAGGCTTTTTTTATAAGCTTTATTCACCTCAACTACTACTCCATCTTTACCTTGGATAGAGGCGATTATCTTGCTACATTTATCCTTATCAAAGGTTCTCGTCTCCTTGGTATGGGAGTCCTGCCATATAAGCTTCAAGCCCTTTGCTATGGCATTTATTCCGAAGTACTCTCTTGGCTTAAATTTATTTATTTCTTCTTCCCTCTGGGCCACCATGGCTAAGGTAGGGGTCTGCACCCTGCCGCAGGATAGCTGAGCATTATACTTGCATGTCAATGCTCTGGTAGCATTTATGCCTACTATCCAATCCGCTTCAGCCCTTGCCACAGCCGAAGCATACAAATTTTCATACTCCCTGCCAGATCTCAGCTTTGCAAAGCCTTCTTTTATGGCCTTGTCTGTGACAGAAGAAATCCAAAGCCTCTTTATTGGCTTTTTGATCCCTGCTTTTTCAATAATCCACCTTGCCACTAATTCCCCTTCACGGCCTGCATCTGTGGCAATTATTATATCACCCACATCGTTTCTTTTCATCTGTTCTCTGACGATTGAGTATTGCCTTGATGTTTGTTTTATAACCACAAGCTTAAGCTCCTTTGGAAGCATAGGCAAATCCTCAAGCCTCCAAGTAGCATATTTATCCCCATAGGCTTCTGGATCTGCTAAGGTAACCAAATGTCCCAAAGCCCAAGTCACGATATAATTTTGGCCTTCAAAATATCCATTATCTTTTTTATTACAATTCAAAACTCTTGCCAAATCCCTTCCTACTGAAGGTTTTTCAGCCAGCACCAATGATTTACTCATCTAAACATTCCTTTCATCATAACTACAACTAATAGTATAGCATATTTTAATAAAAAACTATGCGGCTAAATCTATATATAACAATAATCTCCCATCCTGTGATAGCGAAACCATAGGAATAGGAGATTATTGTTTATTTCATATTCTATATCTGTTTAGTCATTTAAAAAATCTATTGCATATTGAGCATAAAGAGCTGTACCCGTTTCCAAGGCATCTTCGTCAATATTGAATCTTTCGTGATGATGTGGATAGCAGCTTCCTTTCTCCTCATTTCTCACTCCAACAAATGCAATAGCTCCGGGAGCTTTTTCTAAATATACGGCAAAATCTTCTCCCCCTGTAACCTTCTCCATGAGAGATACCGCATCTGGTCCATAGAGTTTTTCAACTGTTTTTATTGCTCTATTTGAACTTGCAACCTCATTTATAGTGGGTGGTGTACCCAATGTATATTCCAATTCTGCTTCAGCTCTATAGCTTTCTGCTGTATTTTTGATAATTCTCTCCATCATTTTAGGAAATCTCTTTCTAATCTCAGGACTAAAGCATCTTGTAGTTCCCTCTAATACAGCCTCACTGGATATTACATTGAATCTTGTGCCTGATTTTAACACACCTACACTTACCACAGCGGGTTCTAAGGGACTGATTTCTCTGCTTACAATGGATTGGAGATCCATAACGATTGATGATGCAGTAACTACAGCATCTATGCCTTGATGAGGAAGGGAACCATGTCCGCCTTTACCCTTTACCTTTATTTTAAACATATCTGCAGAAGCCATCCTAGGTCCCGCTTCCACGGATACTTTGCCGTGTTCCAAATCACTCCATAGGTGTATACCAAAAACTTCATCCACACCATCCATGCATCCTGCCTCTACCATGGCATTTGCTCCTTGAGCCATCTCCTCAGCAGGCTGAAATATGAGCCTGACAGTTCCTTTAATGTTATCTTTCATTTCATTCAATATCTTTGCTGCACCTAAAAGCATGGCTGTATGTCCATCATGCCCACAAGCATGCATTATACCCTCATTTTTTGAGCAATAAGGTACCTCATTTTGCTCCTTTACCTGCAAAGCATCCATATCAGCTCTTAGAGCTACCGTTTTGCCCTCATTTTTTCCTTTAATAATAGCCATGACACCCGTATTAGCCATTTCTTTAAAGGGTATGCCCATCTTAGTAAGTTCTTCCTTAACCCTACCGGATGTCCTCACTTCATCCCAGCTAGCCTCAGGATGCATGTGAAACTCTCTTCTCAGGTTTATTACATAGTCTTTATACTGCTTTGCAAGATTTCCACTTTTCATTTATACCACCTCTGTCAATTTTAATAGTTTATGATTCATTATCTTAATAAGACTATCTATAAAAATTTAATAAAAATACCAGCTATAAGCACTGATGCAATTGTTACTGTTGTAAAGCCACCCACCAGCATCTTAGGAAGCATTTGATCCATTAAAAATTCCTTTTCTTCCGGAGTTTCTGCTAAAGCCTTTGCTGCTTCATCTGTAAGTATATAATTTGGGGGAAATCCATAGAGAGCTGTCAAAGCTACTGAAAAAGCCATTTCTTTGGAGTAGCCTAATTTTTTGCCTACAATAATGGAGAATATTGCCATACCTGTAACTCCGATTACAATGATACCCAGCAATGGAACGACAATCTGAATTAACATTTGAGGCGTAGCCTTAGCCAGTTGGGCAAAAACATATGCCATTAGCGAAGTCATAAGCAAGCCAAAAGAGCCAGATAAATTTAAAGGTTTTCGTTCTAAGAAACCAACTTCTGAAGCAATAACACCAAAAATCAAACATACTACATACTTTGATACTACTTCATTTGTTACTGCAGCGAAGCTAACTGCTGCCCATGCAACCAAGCCAAGTTTTGCAAGATACATGTAAGTTGTCTGATATTTTTCAGGTAAGGGTGGAAAAATCATATATTTGCTCTTATTGGTTAAATTGTTCTTGCATTCTTGGGGCTTTTCTATAGTCATTTCACCTCTTCTAAAAAGTGAAAGCAAACGTTTGCCTTCCTTCTTTAAGCATATAGCTGTCAAAGGATATCCTGCAAACCCCTGCATAACGTACATTACTATTGCAAGAACAGCCAAATCCGGCATTCCTTTTGCTGCATAACCATCCGACATCATAATAGCCGCTACTATACCACCAGTTAGGGGCGGAGTACCCGCTACTACAGCATCCAGACCAAATATCAGTCTTCCTATGGTCATTGTACCGATACACATACCCACAATACCCATAAGTGCAATTGTAATCGTCTTCCATTGACTTATTAGTTCACTGACGCTCATCATTGTTCCCATGTGAGTTATCAGTAAATACATTGCCAAAAGTGCGAAAGGCATACCCATGCCTGAAATATCAATCAAGTCCTTGGGAAGAAAAGTCCAAAACCCTGCTAAAAACAATATTGCAGACACAAACACGGAAGGAATAAAAGCTTTAGTTTTAGCTGATACTACATCCCCTATCGTTAGAATCACTAGAACAACACAAAAAGCCATGATAATACTCATAATAAGTCCTCCTTTAATTTTTTAATAAGCTGAAATCTATCTTCTATATACCTTATTTGCAATAATTGTGCCAATTTTCTTAATAAATAATCCATTTATATCAGTTTTATAGCGGCTTTATTTTGAAGCCTCGATAGGATTTTTTATTTTTATTTTAATAAAAGAACGCTAATAAAAAACAAACGTGATGAAAAATTTCATCACGTTTGATGCCGAACGTAATCATATGAGACTTCTGTATCTGTTTAATTTCTTTACTACAGTGGATTGATCTATTTCTAAGACTTTAGCAACCTCCCGAGTAGTTTTGAATTCTTCCAAAGCCTTGAATAAAAGCTCCTTTTCTACTTTTTCTACTGCCTGCTTCAAAGGCATTATTCCATTTATTTCAATAGTACTTTTCTCATTAGCCCCATATACTGTGTTGTGCACATGATATGTGTCAACTATATCCTGATCACAGGTAATTACCAGCCTTTCTATTGCATTCTCCAGTTCTCTTATATTTCCAGGCCATGTATATTGTGTCAGTGCTCTATGAGCTTCAGTAGTCAATTGCTTGTTCATGCAGTATTTATTATTGTATTTATTAATAAAATAATGGGTAATAAGAGGAATATCATCTCTTCTATCCCTTAAGGGGGGTATAAATATAGGGAGAACATTGAGCCTATAATATAAATCTTCCCTAAACTCTCCGCACTTTACCATTTTATCCAAGTCTTTATTTGTTGCTGTTAATATACGTGCATTAAAGCTTGTAGGATGTGAGCTTCCTACCTTGTAAATCTCATTATACTCTAATGCGTGAAGAAGCTTTACCTGAAGATATAAAGGGATCTCACCAATCTCGTCCAAGAAAATTGTTCCATCATTAGCTATCTCAAAGAAGCCCTTCTTTCCACCCTTGACAGCACCGGTAAAAGCCCCCTCAACATAACCAAAAAGCTCAGATTCTAACAGATTTTCTGGAATTGCGCCGCAGTTTATCTGCACAAAGGGTTTGCCTCTCCGCTGACTCAGCTGATGTATAGTTTTAGCAATCAGACTTTTCCCCACACCAGTTTCTCCTTGGAGCAGAACAATTGCATCTACATTGGATATCTGATTGACTAAATTTATTACTTTTTTCATAGAAGATGTCTCACCATAGATAAAATTTTTTTCTATTTCCTGCTTTTTTATTATCTCATGGCGATACCAATCAAGTAGCTCTTCTGTTTCTTTAAGCCTTTTATTGAGTTTTTCAATCTCCGTAATATCTCTGGATATATTTATTATACGTTTCAAATTCCCATTATCATCAAACATTGGGATGCCAATAACCATAAACCTTTTGCCGCCCTTAGTTATCTGGACTGAAGATGTCTTCTTACCGGTCTCTAAAACCATCCGAGTTACTGAACTGTCCACAATGCCTTTTCCCTCCACATCATAACAGCTTGCGCCGATTATCTGTTCTTCCGGAACAGCAAAAACTTCATCAGAGCCTTTACTAACCCTAAGAAAAATGCCCTTTTCATCAGCAATGCTTATAAAATCAAAAGTAGTATCCACAATCAAATTTAACTCTTCATATACTTGTTTATAATATTCCAGTTCATTTAGCAGTTCTTCAAGCTCATTTTTCCCTTCAATAATAAACACCTCCATTTTTGCCTTCTTGTATTTTCTCTGCCAGCTCATTGAGGTAAACCCATCTCTCCATCTTTTCTTCCAAAAGCCTCTCTTGCTCTTTCTTCTGGCCCAATAGTCTTTGCAGCAGCTCATAGTCGGAGGCGGCTTCTGCAAGCTTGGCCTCCAGCTCTCCTATAGACTGCTCAATTGCTTCTATTTCTTCATCTATAACCTCATATTCCTTTTGCTCCTTGTAGGTGAACTTCAAAGCCCTTGGCTTTTCCCTGAGCTCCAGCTTTTTTCCCTTTATGCTCTTATTATCTTGTTTATCATCTATTATGCTATCAAATCTTTCTTTAAAGTCAGAATAGTTTCCCGTATACTGAGCGATACTTCCATCACCTTCAAAGTAAAAAATCTTATCTGCCGCCTTATCCAAGAAATATCTATCATGAGATACCGCAATAACCGCTCCGGGGAAGCTTTCCAGATAATCCTCCAATATGGTCAAAGTTTCAATATCCAAATCATTGGTGGGCTCATCCAAAAGCAGCACATTTGGCGCCTCCATCAATACTCTAAGCAGATGGAGCCTTCTTCTTTCTCCGCCGGAAAGCTTGCCTATGGGAGTCCACTGCAATGTAGAATTGAATAGAAACAGCTCCATCATTTGTGAAGCGCTTAGCTTATAGCCTTCTGCGTTGGCTATATATTCTGCTCCTTCTCGTACATACTCTATAGCCCTCATATCATCCGCCATGTGATAGGTTTCCTGAGAAAACATACCTATTTTCACAGTTTCTCCAATATCCACTTCTCCCTTGTCCGGTGTAATTTTGCCCGCTATTATGTTTATGAGGGTTGATTTGCCTATACCATTAGGTCCTATTATACCTATCCGGTCATCCCGGAGTAGTATATAGCTGAAATCTCGGATCAAATTATTCTCACCGTAGGCTTTATCTATGCCATGAATCTCGATTATCTTTTTCCCGAGTCTGCTGCCTCCCACAGATATTTCAAGCTTATCCTCAATAAAATTCGGTTCTTTATCTCTCAACTCTTCAAAACGCTGTATTCTTGCTTTTTGCTTTGTAGTTCTTGCTTTGGCTCCTCTTTTGATCCAGGCCAGCTCTTTTCTCAGTAGGTTCTGCCTTTTTCCCTCGCTGGTTCTCTCCATTTCTTCTCTAAGAAGCTTCTTTTCCAAAAAATCATTATAGCTACCATCATATTCGTAGAGGCTGCCCCTGTCCAGCTCTATTATTTTGTTTGTCACTCTCTCCAGAAAATACCTGTCATGGGTAACCATAAGCAGAGCTCCCTTTCTTTTATTCAGGTAGCCCTCTAAATAATCTATTATATCATTATCAAGATGATTGGTAGGTTCATCAAGTATGAGCAGATCTGAAGGATTGATAAGAGCAGCAGCTAAAGCTATACGCTTTTTTTGTCCACCAGAGAGGGTGCTTATTTTTGCATTAAAATCAAATATTCCCAACTTAGTTAAGATGGTCTTGGCCTCTCTTTCTATGCTCCATGCACCCATAGCATCCATCTCGTGAGTAAGCCTTATTATGGTTTCTCCTGCAGCAGCCTCAAGAGCTTTTTCATATTCTCTTATAAGCTTCATCACGGGAGTATCGCCCCGAAATATTTGCTCTAGCACAGTTGCCTCAGAATGAAAATCCAAACTCTGAGGGAGATATTCTATGCTGATGGAGCTTCCCTTTGTGATATTCCCTTTATCAGGCGCTTCTTGTCCTGCAATAATTTTCAGGAATGTACTTTTGCCTGTGCCATTTATACCTATGACGCCAATCTTGTCTCCTTCACTTATTCCAAGGCCTATATCTTTCAATAATATTTTTTCGCTGTAGCTCTTGCTTATATTTTCTGCATTCAATATATTCACATTTATCACATCCCAATATGTATATCCTACCACAACAACTAAGCCTCAATCCATAGAAAGTTGTGTTATATATCTATGGCTGAGCAAATCACACAGCAATATGTTAGAGGATGGATGGTGACTCCATTGCACGAAGTCTATAGAATGCGACATAGGTAAATGGGGAACGGGGAACACGGATTAACACTGATTTAGCACTGATTTACACAGAAACATTTTTTACAATGTTTTACTCCAACAGTGTGGATCTGTGAAAGATTCTGTGAAAATCTGTGTTTTACATGACTCTAGGCTGCTGTATAATATTCACTGGCAATCCTTACCCAGTAACTTTACCAGTATGTCGCAATAATCTACAACTATGAAGTAATATAAACCGCCAAGGAGACCTCCCTAACAAATCCGGACAGGACGACCGGTCATGCTGTGTTAGATGATGATTCTCCTATTCTCCAAAAAATGACTGTTTTCATTTACTATTTTAAATTACTTAACTGCAGAAACTTTATTGATACTAATATTGCAAAAACTATCCACGGAACAAGTGAAGCAAGTGAGAAAATAAGACCCATAGTTCCTGCTGTCGAAGGAATCATCATAAGAACTCCTGAAAATAATCCAATTGCAGCAATCTTATTACTATAGATAGAACTCTTAAACATTACACAAGAAGTAATAATTAAGGTAATACCATTTAGAACATAATAAATATCAAACGCTTTATTTGATGATAAATAAGCTGATATTCCCAGAAGTCCTAGTGCAAGTGCAATTATCATTAGACTTTCATTCTTTTTCTTTAGTGAAAAATAGAAAGCAAGGTACATGATTGCTACAATAACATTGTTAATTATGTAGAATAAATCAAGATGAATTAACCCTAAAATCCAATTCTTATTGAATAATTCGAACCAACTTTCAATGGAATCCGGGAATGGAAAAATTGTAAAAATTGCAATCTGTATTGGAATAATGATAAGCATAATTATTGTTGCATAACCTGCAATTTTGTAAAGGTATCCCCATTTCTCTGGATTAGCTTCATCAAACAGGCTTCTATTAACCTTATTCATAAGATACAGCCTCCCCTAAATCTCTCTTTTACCATTATAAGGCTCTGTTATTGCACATAACGTCTGGGCATGTGTGCTGACACTGCTTCAAATCCTGTCCCTCCAGCACGAACGGTCATGCTGTGTTATAAGAAGTGAGACGCCCCTTTATTCAGAGGGTGACAGAAGTTCACCCCCTCAAATATTTAGAGATCCTCTTATACTTCATAATCTATAATAGTTTTTTATCTTTTAAATAGATACAATAATCTAAAATCACTTTTCCTTTTTCATCAGGTGTCGTAAAACGTGGGCAATTATAACGTTCAATAAACCAAGGATCTTCTGAAAGCTGCCATCCTGCCTCCTTGATTTTAGATATACACATTTCATGGGGCTCCTGTCCATAAATTTCCCCATTATCCTCGCGTCCGCGTATCCAGCAAGTACCTAAATCACCCGAAGGAATATCAACATACATATAGCCATCAGGAACAGGAGTCTCTTCTGGGAAAAACATGCCAATCCAATATTCAAACTCACCTACACATCGCATGCAACCGAGATACGCATCTCCGTTTTCAGGCAGGCTTCCTAGCTCTTCTAAAGCTCTGAAATAGCCTTTTTCGAACCATTCACCCCATTTGTTACCAAAACCACCGTTTACGTCTCTATCTCTATCTGTATATCGTTTCCCAATAAGACGAAGTGACGGGAGGCTTTCCCTATAAACCTTAATGATTTCTACCATTTACAATACCCCCTGTTATATAAATATCGTTCATTTGCTTTGTCTTGCTGATGATCAACAACTATATAGCTAAACCCTTATAATCCGCCGCAGGACGCGGCGATCTTTGCGTCTCAATTATTAGTTAAGGTAGTATAGCCAGTTACCTCGATACCCCCCTCGCAGAATCCCGGCGTGCGGTATTATCGCACCGGGCTCACCATATCGCCCTTTTCATGTTGACTTCCGTTACGTTAACAATGTCGTCTTCCACTTTTTGTGCATTTAACGGGGTTGAATCGTCTCGGGAGGTGCAGTCATTCTCCAGAGCCGTTTCCATCCGCACCCTTGCAGGAATATTCGTGTTAATTGAAGTCCCTTATTGTCAACCTCCCTGCCATATCACAATCTTATTTTCGATTTCATTTATTGGTCATACTGGATACTTCTTATATAATAATGCTATAATAAAAATATAGAATACAATATTTAATATTGAGGTGTTTTTATGAGTATAAAAGTAACCGTACTAGTTCAAAAAGAAGACAACTGGTATGTAGCTAAATGTATTGATAATAATGTTGCTTCACAAGGAAAAACTATTGAAGAATCCCTTACTAATTTAAAAGAGGCATTAGAATTATATTATGAAAATGAAAAACCTGAAACAATGAATGTTCAAACATTTATTACTACTATGGAGGTAGCAATCTAATGGGTTCTAAATATCCAATTCTCCCTCCTCAAAAAATAATCACAGTTTTATGCAAATTTGGTTTCGAAAAAACTTCTCAAAGAGGAAGTCACGTAAAATATACAAAAGAAGGTAATCCAGTCAAAGTGGTAATAATACCTATGCATTATGAAATAGCAAAAGGTACTTTAAAAAGTATTTTAGAACAAGCAGGTATTTCTTTAGAAGAATTTCTTAAATACATTTAATATATCAGTGGAACATTCACTTTTAATGAATGTTCTCCTTATTTTATTTGCAGTAATTTTCTTTAACTTATATTCGGATTTCAATTAACGTTGTTGCATGACCGACATACCTGAGCCCTAGATAGCTTTTATCTTGGTGAAGGCATGTGTGCTGGCTCTGCTTCGAAGCCTGTACCTCTAGCACTAACAGTCATGCTGTGTTAGAGGATGTTCCAACACTTTCTCATTTTTTACGCATCAAATAAAGATGGCGATTAAATCTCTGAAATGAACTATAACTAAAATTCCCACTATTCCTTATTGAGTTTTAGCGTTCTTAGCTTTAAATAATTTTCTTTAGCACTTGCCCAGTTCTTTAAATTAATTAATCTCTCTCCATTATCACCATGCTCTTCATTATTAAAGGCATCTTGCAATTTATCACATGGCAAATTTGAACAATATCCGCAGTGATTGTATCCCTTTCCTATTGAACATTTTGCAATTGAGCATTCTCCCCAAAACAGCTTACTTTGGCATGTTTGACAGCCTGGACAATTTGTTTTATCTTTCCATTCGCATACTCCACAGTATGCACCACACATTCCAATCATTTGCTTATCCATTTATATTTTACACTCCCTGCAAAAGAATTCTCATTTACTTAATATCAGCAAAAATTTCATGTATATTTCCATCTGGGTCTGCAAAAAATGCTGTTCTTTGATTCCAAGGCATATTTTGTGGTTTATGAATAGGCGTTGCTCCCAATTTAACCAATTGTACAAATGATTCATCAACATCATTTGGATTTTCACATGGAAAGGCAAGTTCAAAAGATTGTCCCGAGGCTTTTTTATTATATTCACTACTATAGCAACGCATAACATCTCTCAAACAAATAGCAAACCTAACTCCGCTATTTTCAAATTCAACATAATTTTCAAGGTCATTTTCAATCTTAAACCCAAGAACTTGATTATAAAAATTTTTCATTTTTTCTATATTATTTGTCCAAATTGTTATAAGGTTTATTTTAGGTTTCATCATATATTTCCCCTCCAAATTTAATTTTATAGTTCGTAATATATTCCCGATATTTAACTAAAGCAAATTAAGTCTAATTTTCCCCATAGTACTGCTCTGATATTGAGGTGTCACTTTACGTTCTCGTGTTTGCGACGCCTTCGAACTGGACCCCAAGAGAATACCCCTTGGTGGTACTCGCATCTGGTTAAGCAATATGGCGCGTCTACTTAGTGCCTCAGCTCTTAGCGCCCTTGTGGAGATGCTTTGTTGAACTAAACCGCTAGCGCGGTGGCTCTTGTTCTGATATCCCTAATTATCCCATATATTTATTATCTTTTCCAGTACTACATCCTTTAAAATAAGAATGAATATTTAAAAGGATGTGATTTTTATAAATCAACTTATTGAAAAAATAGCAGATGATATGCAACTTAGAGGTTTTAGTCCAAAGACCATCTATGCCTATACGTCTCACGTAAAAAGGTTTGAGGGACACTTTGGAAAACATCCGGCTTGTATGGGAGAAAAGCAGGTACGCCAGTATCTTTTGCATGTCATTTCTCAAGGTATCAGCAGTTCATATGCAAACGGTTGTTACAGCGCCTTACGTTTTCTCTATGAAATCGCGCTTGACAAAGATTGAAACATGAAGAACATTCCCCGTTCCAAGAAGCAGAGCAAGCTGCCTGTAGTGCTCTCCCTCCAAGAGGTATTGTCCATCTTTAATTCTATATCCAATCTTAAACACAAGGTCATGCTTATGACTACCTACGATGCAGGATTAAGGGTTAGTGAGACAGCTTTGCTACTCACCTTTTAGAAGCCGGTACTGATTTGTTCCGCATCCAGCAGTTGCTGGGTCATTTCAACCTGGAAACCACTTCTAGATATCTGCATGCAGAGCAAGCTACTTAAGTGCAAAAAGCTGACAGGAGTAAATCTGTCTTTCATTCCAAAGAAGCTGACTACAGCTGATGTTTCTTTTGAAGAATACTGCCTGCCGTCGACTCCTTCCCCATGTAGACAGCTTTCCCATTCTCAGAGTACTATGGGTCGATCCGAATTCCCTGTACCTTATAGTACCCCTACTTTACGTTTGGTAGTATCTACCTGCTTTGCAGGAGGTAAGGGACACTCCCAAGTTCTTGCACGGTTCTCTTCCAGCATGCCACACTCTCGGACCCCGGTGGAATCTACGAGGGTTCACCATATCGCCTGGGTGGTTAGCCCTTACCAGATAGAAACTTTCATTCTACTAGAAACGCTAGGCTTTGCTTGGCGCACTAACGTCTCGTGTCTGCAACGTCTCTGAACCGGATTAACATAGCCCTTCTTCTTGGCGGTGCTTGCCACCCGGTGAAGGGATGTGGTGCGGCAGACTTCATGTTCGCTCTTCATCACCCTTCTTCATGAACTTGCTGCCCCGCACCCTTGTGCAGAAACATTGTTACACGATGGACTGAGCCTCGCAAAGCCAAGAACAGCAAGTATGCTGCGGCCTTAGGTTTTCCCTTTTCACAATAAATAAGATTATGTTTTATATAAATCTTATCAAAAACTTTCTTTAATTATTTCGATAGCTTTTTCTATAAACTCGTCTCTGCCTTCCCTAATTCCTTCAATAGTATGATCCATATAAATATCTGGCTGCACTCCTATTCTCTGGATTGGTTCTTTATCTGGATAGTATACGCCTAATCCACTTAT
>JAQUTA010000125.1 GCA_028709965.1 Lutispora sp. | reverse complement strand
AGCAATATATCCTTTCTCCTATCTGCAAGCTTTATCATTTCATCTGTAAAACCATTGATGCTAAACAGCACATACCATTCATGGCGGTCGTTTCGATTCCAGTCAACTTCCCTTGATTTTCCTTCCAGAGAATAGAATACATCGGTATCAACTTTGTTCCCCCAATATTTGCACTCACCAAAGATAATATTATTATCAGTGGTGTCCAATGCCACAATATCAATTTCCGTGCTGTTGTTCCACCATCTGCCCACCTTATCAATATGAAAACTCCATATTCCGTCTCCACTCATTTGCCACATTTCTTCCATGCACACATCTTCATAAACATAGGAAATATGATTGTCTATAAGGTTATTTTTTATTTTATTGTAAACAAGCTCCTCATTTCCTCGCTCTATATAGCTTAAATTAGGATAGATAAACTTAAACCAAAAGTTTATGAAATTGTCTTTAATATTATAAAGTCCTCTTTTGCTTTTTTCCGGAGTATCCTCTGTGATTGGCACTTCCCGCTCTAAAATATCCAAGTTAATGAGGGTTTTTAGATACTTTGTAAGTCCTGTTTGTTTTAACTCTAAACTCCCTGCAATCTTTGAAAGCTTATGATTGCCTGCTGCAATTGTTTTGATTATAGAAAAATAGCTGCCGATTTCAGCTACCTCATGTTGCAATAGATAGCTTGGTTCCTCGTACAAAAAGCTAGCTTTGTTTAAAACGTTTTTTCTGATCCCACTATAAACATCATTACTATCATAAAAAAGCTCAATATATTTCGGTACACCACCTGTAATGCTGTAGTATTCAATTAATTCTTTTCTGCTTTTACCTGGAAAGAACTCGTGATAATGGCGGAAAGGAATTTGCTTTAGCTTGATTTGACCTGTACGCCTGCCATAAAGGGGACTATTATAATTAAGTGTTTGGGACTCCATCATAGAAACAAGAGAGCCACACAATATTATCATAACATTTGCATCCTTAAGCATAGTATCCCATATTCGCTGAAAAATCGATGGGAAAGCAAGGTTTGACTTACCCAAGTATTGAAATTCATCCATGACAATAAGCTTCTTATCCACTGTCTTGTAATCTAATAATGCTTTAAAAATAAAATCCCACTTATCAATAGAGGCATTTTTCAAAAGCTCACTACCTATATAGTCTGCTGCCATATCCTTAAAGGCAGTGCGATTTTGTGCCTCTGATTCCTCTGATGCAAGAAAATATAAGCCCTGCTTGTTTTTCATGAATTCAGCTATCAGAGTTGTTTTGCCAATCCTGCGTCTGCCATATAAAATCACAAGAGAAGCTCCATTGCTATTATACTGACTATTTAAAAACTCCAGTTCCTTCTCGCGATCAATAAAGTCCAGCACTAAAATCACCCCTTGTAATTATTATACCCCAAATTATTATAATTTCAATTATAATAATTTGGGGTATTTCGACATAAATCGCTATCTCAAATATATTTATATTATTAATAGACGGATTATACCGCTCCCAAAGCCTTAAACACAGCATCTATGGGATCAGAGTAAAAAATTGGTTGTATCTTTACAATTAAGTCTGCTGGAACAGTCTGATAATCTGCCACAGCCGCTGCAGGTATTAAAGCTTTCTTTGCTCCTGCATCTACTGCCACTTGAAGCATATTGGCAAAGCTCTCAACCTTTGAAATAGTGCCTCCTACAGTCATATTACCAAATACCACCAAGCTATCTTGCACAGGTCTATCCAAAGCTCCAGAGCATAACCCAATAAGCTCTGCAATTGCTAATTCTTCAGTTAGTCCAATTCCTTGCAAATCAGCTATATGCATTAGAAAGTCTTTGGTTTTAGTGGATATAGAAACGCTAATGCTCTTGCTATTTGCGGTAAAATACCTAAAAGCAGTATCAAGGCTTTCCTTTGCGCCTCTATGAGATGCCAAGCCTGATTTGTCAAATTTACCTGTTCCTGATACAACCTGATTCTCCAGCTTATAGACTCCAATCATACCCGAATCGCCATGGCCTATAGTATACACATGCCCAGGTTTGCCAAGCCCCTCGGGAATTAGCTTCCCGCCACCCTGCTCAGGTACAGACACAAACTCTTCCTGCAAAGTTTCTTTATCAATATAAGAGAAATGAACATCATAAAATTCCATGCCGCCAATTTTCTTTAATTGTTCCTTTACTCTCCTTCTACCTTCTAAAGCGTACTGCAAAATCTCTTCAATATCACTTTTGTCAAACCCTCCATTGGGATAAAGAAGCTTTATCAAGCCTGATACAGTCTTCTTTACAGCTATAACATCCCTTTGATTCAGGTTATTCCCCAAATTAAAAAACTTAGTTGTTACATCTGTGAACGACCTCTTCCTCATCTCCCTAAAAAATTCTGCCAAATAATCTACAATAAAACCATACTTGTCTGTGAAATATTCCGGTCTCATTTTGGGTATCTCCCAACCCGGTATATAGTAATGCATTCTATCAAAAAAAGCGCTATCATTTGCCATATCCTCAGGAAATGGTGCAAACAAATGAGAAGTCTTTATCAACACGTCTAAGCTTTGATTAATATTTCCCACAAAGACCATAGATGCCAGGGCATTTTTTTCTTCTTTCCCTCTGGCGAAGGAGCCTGAAGCCATATAGTCCTTCATTATCTGGATGCCGTCATTATCCTTAAACTTTATACCTGCTACCTCATCAAAAGCTACTGTATCCCACATTCCCACCAAGCCAATTTTCCTTGTGGTCATATTGTAAAAAAGGTTCGCTACAGTTGATTGTCCGCCTGATACTAGTATGCTGTTTGGTGAGATTTCTTTATAAACATGAGACTTGCCTGTTCCCCTAGGTCCTAGCTCACAGCAATTATAATTATTCTCAACCAAGGGAACCAATCTCAGCAATAAATGCCATTTAACCCTATTCTCTAGTTGAGTAGGCTCCATCCCGGTGGATCTTAAAAGCACGTCAATCCATTCATCCTTTGTGAAAGCCTTGCGTCCCTCCAATATTTCTTCAAGCTCCATATTAGGCATTTGAATGGGCTTCAGGCTGCTTATACTGAAGGGATTGTTATTCTTCACTTCTTCATCGAAATAATAGTCCATTTTCAGTATACACCAAATTCCACCAACTAATAATTTATCATATTCTTTTGCATAACTGCCTGATATGGGTACCCCCTTAAGTCCCAGATTTGAAAATTCAGCCTCATATCTATCAAGCTTATAGTTTAAGGACACAGTAACCTTATCAATAATTGAATATTGACCAATCTCCTTTATCTTTGACTTAACTTTTTCCGCTTCATCAGGTCTGACAAAATTCTCAGCCAGTATTTTCTTCACCATTTGTACTCCCTGAACTATACTCTCCTCATCATCAGTGGCACAATACATTCCGAGCAGGTATTCCAGCACATAAACAGGTACATTGGCCCCCTCTTTGATAAGCTTTGTCAAATCCTTCCTTACAACACGTCCGGCAAAATGCTTATTGAGCTTTTTATCTAAATCTACAGTCAAATCTATAACCTTCTCCACTCATCCCACCCCTTTAAAAATCAAAATCGCTTGCGATACCTAGGCTTATTGAAAATGGAATCCTATCATAAACAACATCCGTATCATCATCCTTAATGATCAAATAATAATTCCTGTTCTTATCATAATCCATGGACTTTAGGACAAATCTGATGCTAATGTTTCTATCCTCAGGGTTTTGGGATGTTTTATCCCCCAAGAGCACTTCTTCATTGGAAATGAGATTATCATTTCCATCCACCATATATACTCTTACAGAGCAGGGAGTTATCTTCCCCTCAACTCTTTCTGTCTGAAAGAAGTTTAATGTAAAAATACTGTTTGTAATCTTTCTAATAGCATTAGTCAGCTTTATTTTCGTCTTTTCCGGAGCTTTTGCATCAGATTGACCAGACCATCTATTTTTATAAGTGATCAAAGGTATTACTACCTCCTGCAAAGATGCTCCCCCATGGACAAAATTAGCTCCCGCGCCTTGAGTCTTAAACCTGATGTTAGCCTTGGGAATATAAACATTAAGATTGCAATCATCTCCCAAAGTATCCTTCATTGAATACCTCAATAGACCATCTATATCTCTGTTTTCCTTTGTTATTACATATCTGCGTTTGCTCTCTACAAAGTCAATCTTTTCTTTCCCTATCTTGTCTACCTCTTCCAGTTCATCTCTTTGATATATAAAGCCATGATCTGCAGTAATAAAAATATTTGTACCGGATAGGTTGCCTCGAATGTTTTTTATAAGCTTGAATATTTCATCAAATGCCTTTTCCGCACCATCAAAGGCATAGATTTCGCTGGCAGCCTTGTCTCCAAGTGCATCTATGCTATCGTGATAAATATAAATAAGCTTTTTTGGCTTACAGTATTCTCGCAGCTCATTTTTGCCCATCTTCATAAAATCCTTATAATCTATAGCTACGCTGGATTTTTCATGAAGAGAAAGTATACCTTGCCTTCCTTCCATAGTTCCGGAGGACATACCTTCTATGTAAATCTGCCCGTTATCC
>JAQUTA010000124.1 GCA_028709965.1 Lutispora sp. | reverse complement strand
ACCTATGAAGATATGCTCTATGAGAATTTTGCAGAGGAAGCATCCAAAGCAAAGGGACTTGGCTTGGGCGAAATTCTATACAAGCAGCTGTCGGCAAATATAAAAAGAGATGAAGTGGAATAGTATGTTAGATATAAAAGAGATACAAAAGATAATACCTCATAGATATCCCTTTCTTTTGGTGGATAAAATCATAGAGATCGAATACGGCAAAAGAGCTGTAGGGATAAAAAATGTTACAATGAATGAACCTTTTTTCCAAGGACATTTTCCCGGCAACCCAATAATGCCGGGGGTTCTCATAGTAGAGGCCATGGCTCAGGTGGGAGCAGTCTCTATATTGGCCATGGAGGAGCACAAGGGCAAGCTGGCAGTATTCACAGGAATAGACGGCTTGAGATTCAAAAGACAGGTTGTACCGGGTGACACCCTCCGGATGGAAGTCAGCATGCTTGCTATGAAGCGCGGAATAGGCAAAGCCAAAGCAGAAGCCTACGTAGGAGAGCAGCTAGCTGCCTCAGGGGAGCTAATGTTTGCAATAATCAACGGCTAAGAGCCCCATATATCCCTCTAGTGATGACCTCTGCCATCTTCATCACCAGGCTAAGCCTTATGTTATGCATGGAGAGGAATTCACCGGCTTCTGAGGAATCTACTATACCCACTATTGAAACATCACCGACGGGGGGCAATCGCTTGCCAACACCCTTTCCTGGGTGAATTGAACCACCTCTTATTTGAATGCTGCCTATGCTGTCTTGATTGCCAAGACATGCATCGACAGCTATTATTTTATGTTTTGGGTATTTATTTTTTAATTCGTAAATATTTTTTGCAAGGTTTACTGCATGTACCGGATTATCTAGGGTACCAAATATAGGAATACCAAGTGCCAATTTGCTTAGAAACGTTCCTGTTAGTGGACCCAAGCAATCTCCTATGTATCTGTCTGTGCCTATACAAAAGACAAGGCATTCATCTTTGATGTTATTGGTCAGATAATTGGCCAAAATTAAATGGGAATCTTTTTGGAAATAGTATGTTTTTGAGCCTTCATCCAATATTATCCCTCCTGCCATTGCTGCTTAATAAAATATATATAGGCAAGAAAGCAGATTTATTACATAGGATTTATATAATTATTCTGTAAGCATAAAAAAACGAATTATATGCAGGATTTGAGAGGATAATAGACTTATATGAAGAATGCAAAAGATATTTTTCAATAAAGCATAAATTACCTATTGTAATCTTCCGAGTTTTTATATATAATCAAGTAGTATCTTTCAGTCGGGGTGTAGCGCAGATGGTAGCGTACGTGGTTTGGGACCATGGGGCCGCAGGTTCAAGTCCTGTCACCCCGACCATTTTTATTTGATACATAAATATTTATGAAATCAGCCGTAGGATAACCTGCGGTTTTTGTTTTTTTAACATATCTATTAAAATTATTGATAAAATAATGAAAGAGATGTAAAATTATATTAGATATTTAAATAATCATCTAAATGCTTGGAGGTTATACTTTGATAGAAATAAGCAATGTTTCAAAAACCTTTGGGGGGAAAAATAAAGCAGTAGACAATATAAGTCTTATAATCCCTGACGGAGAAATAGTAGGCTTTTTGGGACCCAATGGAGCAGGGAAGACAACTACAATAAAAATGATTACAGGAATTTTGAGCGGAGATAGTGGTAGCATCAAAATAAATGGCATAGATATATTGGAAGACCCTATCAAGGCGAAAAAGCAATTTGGTTTTGTGCCGGACAGCCCAGATATGTTTCTAAGGCTTAAGGGAATAGAGTATTTGAACTTTATGGCAGATGTTTATGAAGTGTCGCCACAAGATAGGAAATCTAGGATAGACAGCCTGGCAGACAGATTTGGTATGACGGATGCCCTTTTTGACCAGATGCAAAGTTATTCTCATGGCATGAGGCAGAAAATTGTGCTGATGGGCGCATTGATACACGAGCCCAGCGTATGGATATTAGATGAGCCTATGACAGGTTTGGATCCGAGGTCATCATTTACCCTAAAAGAAATGATGAAGGAGCATATAAACAAAGGCAAAACCGTGTTTTTCTCTACTCATGTGTTGGAAGTAGCAGAGAAGATATGCAACAGGGTAGCAATTATTAATAAGGGGAAGATATTATTTTATGGCTCCATGGAGGATATGAGGCAGCACTTTAAAGGTGATGAATCCTTGGAAAATATGTTCTTGGAGTTGGTAGAAAATGAGTAAGATGTTTATATTAGCTAAGGTTTTGCTAAAAACAAATTTTAAGCTGACCAAAAAATCCATAGATCTTGGTTTGATAATTGTTTTATCACTGCTGCCCATGACTGGCCTTATATGGACTGCAGCATGGGAAGGCTACGATATAATGGCTGGGGTGGGGCAGCAAGGGCTTATATTGTGGACTGCTATTTCGCTGGTGAGCTTGTTGACTTTCTTATTAGGCATATTCTTTATAATGGGAGTTTTCTTTTATTCCAATGATATAGAATTGCTGATTCCATTGCCTTTGAAGCCCTGGCAGATACTTGGAGCAAAGTTCATAACGGTGCTGGTCTATGAATATATGTCTCAGTTGGTTTTATTTGCGCCTGTATTATTAGCCTATGGTATCAAGGATAATGCAAGTTTTGTATATTATGTTTATGGATTGCTTGTATATTTGCTTTTGCCTATAGTGCCCTTAGTTTTTTCTTCTTTTATAAATATTTTAGTTATGAGAAGCTTTCGTTTCGTAAAGAATAAAGACAAGATGAAAACTATCTCGGGGATTGTAACCATGGCTATGGCCATAGGCTTTAATATTGTAGTGCAGAGGTTTTCTCGAAATCTTGGAAACCCTGAAGAACTGGTAGGGTTGATTCAGCAGGGCAATAATTCACTGCTCTTAAAGTCTCAGGATGTTTTTATAGTCAATAGGTTTATGGCGATGGCTTTGACAAACTATGGTGATTTGCTTTCTTCTCTTGGAAATATTGTATTGTCAATAATTGGAGTGGCAGCATTTATTGGATTATTTTTGTATACTGGAGAGAAACTTTATCTTAAAGGCGTCATAGGCTTGACTGAAGCAGCACCATCTAGGAAGCCTTCAGGCAATGCTACGAAAAGAAATTTTTTTAAAGGAAGTAGTGCCTTAGGCGCTCTTAGAGGCAAAGAGTTAAAGCTGCTTTTTAGGACTCCCGTATATTTTCTAAACTGTATTTTGATGAATTTCCTTTGGCCTGTATTCCTATTGATACCTATTTTTACAGGAGGAGAGGAGATGGGACAGATAAGTGAGCTGTCAAAGTACTTGGGAGATCCCAAAGTACTGGCATATATAGTAGCAGGTGCTGCAGGCACAGCTCTTTTTATCAGCGGATCAAATATGATTTCTTCAACCTCCATATCTAGAGAGGGTAAGAATTTATATGTGTCCAAATATTTGCCCGTGGACTATAAGACCCAGATAAATGCAAAGGCTCAATGCGGCATGCTCATGGGGCTTACTGGCATGATTATGGCTTTAATAGTGGCATGGATTGTGCTCTCCTTCCCTTTATATTTGCTCATGATGGCTATGCTGGTGAGCTTGCCCTGCATTTTCTTCATTAACTATGTAGGTGTTTTAATTGATTTGAAATTTCCAAAGTTGAATTGGGATAATGAGCAAAAAGCAGTAAAACAAAACATGAATGGACTGCTGGCTATGCTTATTAGTGCAGGCTTTGGAGCCCTAAACTTTGGACTGGTGATTTATCTCAGGCTAAATTATATCAGCGCTTTTGCCACTATTATTTGTTTTTATATTTTGGCAGACTTATTATTGTATAAGCTGGCTTCCGGATATGGAGCCAAGCTTTTTGGAGAGCTGTAATAATTTTCAACAAAAACAGTATTGACAAAGCCTATATATTTGTTGTATTATAAACTTTGTCTGATGGGGAAATACCCAAGTGGCTAAAGGGGGCAGACTGTAAATCTGTTGTCTCAGACTTCGGTGGTTCGAACCCACCTTTCCCCACCATTTTTAGATAGTAAAACCCGAAAGGTAAGTTGTAAAATTAAGTGACGTAAGCAAATAAAATAGCAACTCATGGTAAAACCAATGTATAATGTTTAATAACAAGCAAATGTAGCTTTAAATAGTGGTAGAAGCTTTGGCAAAAACGGGGAAGGTTTTGCAAGGATAAACTTAGGCTGTCCAAGGAAAACATTGGTTGAAGCCTTAGATAGGATGAACGTGTTACAGGGATGGGGTTAGTGACACATGCAGGTGAATGTTATATAAACTACCATATTGTTAATGAGATTATAAAAAGCAGAGGATAGAATTGCTTTTCTAAATCATCAGCTATCGAAAAAAAAGCAATATGAAGTTAACGGATGGCATATTTTATAACATTATAAGAGAATAATTACTTGACAGTAACTAGTACTGATGAAACATTGCACAATACTTCGAGAAAGTGAATTGTAAAAGTAAAGTAGACCCCTTTTTGATTTGGAGTCTAATTTAGTCTTACAAATTGATGGGTCTAATTTAATCTTACAAAAGTTTTATTCCCAGAAGAATAATTTATCTATTTTGAT
>JAQUTA010000123.1 GCA_028709965.1 Lutispora sp. | reverse complement strand
GTCTCCAGCTTCGCTTCCGATGAACGAGCTAAAGCTCGCCCTTGACATCCAGGAACTCTATAGCTAATAGGATGCATTATACATATTTACCACATTTTTACCGTCACTTAATGTTGCAATTTATAGACTTTATTGATTTACAATAAAAACTTGACAATAAATAGACTTTGGTGTTTATAAGATTGACTTGCATGTTACTGTATAAGCTGTGCCCGTAAAGCCTTGACTTTAGTTTCTATGATTTCTATAACTTTAATAAATTCCTCATCTAGCTTTCCTGTGGGGTCATCCAAACCCCAGTCCTCTCTGCGTTTGCAGGGAAGATATGGGCATCCTACATTACAACCCATGGTAACAACTATTTCCACAGGAGGGATATCATCTAAAAGCTTAGGGCGCTGGGTTTTTTCCATGTCAATCCCGTGGAGCTGTTTCATAATCCTTACTGCATCAGGGTTGATGCGATCTTTTGTCTCTGTACCGGCAGAATAACTATCAAAAATAGAAATCGAAACTGCAACAGCTAATTCAAAGAAGTTTGAAGCGCCTATCATTCTGGCAGGCGCGGCTATACCGTGTGGGAGATTCAACTCCCACTGAGTGTTAGCCGAGTCTATGCTTGACTTAGCCGCCCTTTGGTACTCACGGCCTATAGAGGCAAGGTGAATTGCCCTGCAAGGGCAAGAGAAGGTGCCCTGGGGTACGGGAGACTTAGGGCGGATTAGTTCAGTGTTAAAGGAGCAATATTCTAAAAAGTGTTTTTGAATATTACTATTAAATCATTTTTTAGGCTAATTGGAATTGGTGTTAATGTAGTAACATACACAGCAAACTGTGAACTGTTGACATACCTACCTACTGGTATATCTATTATACGAGTTATATTTTTGCCTTCGTATTTAACATTGCCCGGTTGCATCAAATCTAAAAATAATAGATTGAAAGGTTGATCTGCATTTTGTATATTTAGCTTAACCTCAGTTCTTACGTTGTACGTAATTCCATCAAAATATATAGCTGGAAATTGAACTTTTGATGTTCCAGATGTTTGTATCTTATTGCTCTTAACGTATTTAAAAAATTCTCTAAATTCAACATCTGTTACTGGCATCAGTGCTATATCCTTGATATCTTGTTTAAACTTTGCTTCGTCAAAGGTCGTATAATCTACGTTTAAAATTATATCCAAATACCTGTTCACACTTTCTTCAATACTTGCATAGTCTTCTTTCAATTTACCATACACTTGAGATGAGTTTTTATAATCATCATCTATAGAAATATTTGGCATTTCATAAACTTTTTTATCTACAGATGCTAAAGTATATGGGTAGTCTTTGTAATTAGATGGTATGTTATCTGGATTCGTGTTTAACTTTTCTTTGTTAGGTGTTATAGTGCTATACCTTTCAACAAAGTTAACAACTATCTCATTTACCATACCTTTAACTACAGGTTTATCCAAAGGTAACTCATTATTTGGTGCTTCTATTATTTTGTTAGCTACCATATCTTTAATTACCTTTTGGTCTTCTACTGAGTATTTAGAAATATTTTTTATTTCTAAATTGTCTGCACTAGTAAGCTCCATGTTCAAGTACGCTTTTTTAGCATTTGCAAAATACCTTAATACATCAATATATTTAAGCTCACCACTAGGGCTATCTAAGTTGTCTACAACTCCTCTTTCTTTCATAATCTTAAAGAGTTCTGCATCTGAAGCCATTTCAGGATAAAACCAAAAACTATCAAAATTAGAATAGTTGTATATACTACTAACAACCATCTTTAGAGCTTCTACTTTTGTTACTTTTTCATCAGGTTTTGCACTACCGTTATCATAAATGTTATTAAATGCATAAATATTCATCTTTACTTCAAGCATATCAGGTGAATATTTAGCAAGTGGATCATTTGATAAGTTAGTACCCGTAGTAACTTTAAATGTTTCTTTAAGTGCTTTAGCAACATCCGCTCTTGTTATTCCGTAATATCCAACTTCATTTTCAAGAATTTGCAATGTCTGCTCAATTGTAAGGGAATCATTAGGACTAAATGTTTTTTCGGATGTACCATTAATTAGAGTTGTTTGATATGCATTACTAACATTTTTTTCAGCCCAATGACCTTTCATATCTTTAAAAACTTTATTTGGCCTTGTATATGCAATTTGCAAAACTTGTTTATTAGTAACATCTAGTATCTTTGCAGCTTCTGATCTTTTAATTACATTACCTAGGTTCATGTATCCATCTGCAGTTCCACTTAGTATTCCCAATGAATTCAAGATTGTTATTTCCTCTTTTGCCGCTTTTGTAACAGTGCCGATATCTTTAAAACTATCTAGCTTGTTATACGCGAATATAAGAGGTAAACCCCGTCTTGCTAATGATGCTTGAATTGTGCGAAGTTGCACTAACATGAATTCACCTTTTAAAACTTCGCGTGTTGGATTTTCGTACCATGTAATCTGGTATTCCTTTGCTAACTTCTCTGCCCAATCACTTGATTTGTACACTTTATCCCCATTAGAAGCTGCATAATTAACTTTTTCGCCTTTGTTCCATGTTTGTGCTGCATAGGTAGGTGCTGTAAATGCAAATACCATAAGAAATGCAAGTAACATAGCTGTCACCTTTTTAAGAAGCATTTTGAAATTTGTTTTCATGATTTTTCCTCCTTATTAATATTAAATTAGCTTATACCTAAATTTCACGTCAAATTAAAATATTAGCTTCAATTCCATATTTGAATTAGGTTTTAAACCTAAACCGATGACAGTAAAATTAGAGCTTCCCACTATTGCAGTATTATTATTGTCCTGATTATCTATAATATAGGCTTTGCCATGGCTTCTGTTATCCATATTTGATGCAATACTATCACACTGTTTTATATACCATATCTTCTGCTCCCATATAAACAGCAGTAGCTGTTAAACATAGAATAGGAAATTTGATTGCTTTTCTGATTTTTTCTATAACCAATTAAGCTTTCTATTGAATTAGCTAGAAATAGCTCCGGTGACATTTGAACGAGACTTCATTCAGAGGGGGATTCAACCCCCTCTGAATGTTAGCCGAGTCCATGCAAGGTGAATTGCCCCGCTGGGGCAAGAGAAGGTGCCCTGGGGTACTGGACTTAGCCGCCCTTTTGAACCCACCGCCTGTAGAGGCAAGAGAAGGTGCCCTGGGGTACGGGGGTCTTAGGGCGGGTTAGTTCAGTGATAAATAATTGATAGTTGTCCATTCTTTATTTTTGATATTCATTTTCTTTTTCATTGGCTTCATATTTTTCAATCTACTTGGAACAACTTCTCCAAATCAATCAGCTCAATATTATTCATTTTTGATACTGCTCCAGTTAATTCTTTTGTAAACCCTGATTTTGAAAACAGCATATAATACTTATTTTTATACTGGTTAAAGAGCTCGGTTTTTTCCATCAATTCATCTAGTACGTTATTGCCTATCAGTTCATTTTTCCACTTGCATTCTCCAAAAATTACACTTTCTTCGGATTTAGCAATTATATCTATTTCTTCTTGCCTTCTTTTGAATGGATTATTACCCCACCATCTACCTATTTGATTAAACATTATAGGGAGGGAAAGTGTTTTATTTCTGCGTATCATGTATTGAATACAAATATCTTCAAATATTCTTCCCATATAATTTGATATATTAGGCCATATGTTTTTGTCCAAAATTATCTTACCCATATTGGCTTCTATATTTGTAATGTTTTCTGGAATAAATCTATACCAAAATTTAAACATATTGTCATTTAGCACATATATACCATTACGACCAGGTTTTACCCCAATGGGGTGTTCTTTATTTACTATATGCAAATCTATTAAGGTGCTTAAATATTTTGAGCATATTTTGCTTTCAATACCGGTTTTTGTTGCAATTTCATTGAGTCTGTTTGAACCTAAAGCCACTGCAGTGATTATGCTATTGTAAATTGCCAGTTCTCTCAGTTCTTGTTTCAATATACTTGATGGTTCTTCAAATAAATGTCCGTCTTTTCTAAAAAAGTTACGATATATGCTATCTTTTAAGCCCTCCTCTTTTCCCAAATTGCTAAGATACTGGGGAACTCCACCTGCTATGCCGTAAGCTATTAGCTTTTCCTCTAAGGAATAGTTAGGATAAAATTTTCCACCATCTACATAATCAAAAGGTACAATTTTAAATTGAGCAGTCCTTCTTCCATATAGCGGGCTTTTGTAGCCTAAAACTTGATTTTCCATGAAACTCATTGAAGATCCACATAAAATTAGGAAAAGATTTGAATTGAGCATTTTAGTATCAATTACTTTTTGTAAAACAGATGAAATGGAAGGGTTTCCATTCGCAATATATGGGTATTCATCAATGGCTAATATAAGTCTTTTTTCTTTTGCTTGGTCAGCAATATATTCAAATGCCTTTTCCCAAGATACAAAGTAGTCCATATAAGACTTGGCTTCGGGTAATATGTCTAGTATTTTTTCAGAAAAGCTCTCAAGTGCCCCTTTATCATTCTGCTCTATGGCTACATAAAATATGTTTTCTTTTCCTTTACA
Organism: Lutispora sp.; assembly: GCA_028709965.1. Taxonomy (GTDB): domain Bacteria; phylum Bacillota; class Clostridia; order Lutisporales; family Lutisporaceae; genus Lutispora. The sequence continues at coordinate 33 of JAQUTA010000123.1, read as the reverse complement.
AAACTCATTTATTATTGAAGTCTTACCAACTCT
>JAQUTA010000122.1 GCA_028709965.1 Lutispora sp. | reverse complement strand
TACCCATAATTAGAAATATTTTCAGTCAAGTATTTCACAGGAATGCCAGGGCCTATAGACCATTCAAAAACTACTATTGAGCTCTTTTCTATCACATCATAGGCTTGCTTAAGTTTTTCATTATAGATAGAAAGTTCATTCAAATAAGTTTTATTCTTAGTCATTATAGTTTCCCCCCTAAAACCAAAATGCTAGTATTAATATTTATTATACATATTTGATATACGAAATCAAATAAAATAAAGAACATATATGTTTTAAATAAAAATTTCATTGGAAACACCTAACAAAAACATGTACATTTCATTATATACACTAGATGTAGCTTGTGCTACTGAGGAACAGTCTGCTTCTAGTGAAGAAATACTAGCAACAGCAGAAAATGTAAATGGAATGTCGGAGAGAGTTGCCTCAGGGAGCAGCGAAGTAGCAGATAGTGCAGAGAATCTTTCTAATAGAGCCATTGAATTGCAGAAAGCAGTATCAAAGTTTAAGATATAAATATAAAAATCCGGGTGAATCCGGATTTTTATATTTGAGGCTGTTTTTAGCAACTTCTACTGGAACCATCAGCATATACTACATATCCCTTTTGGAATAAACCTTTATAGTAATCTATTTGGAAACCAGGTACTAAATCAGCAATTTCTTTTTCTACAGAAAATTCGATATCTCCTACAGGGAATGTTATTTCTTCATCTTGAGGCTCACCCTGAGCCAATCCAAATACGGGACCTGCTCAGCCGTAACCTTTTACTATTATTCTATAATTTTTAGATTCACTTTCCATAAGTTGACGTTTTGCATTCTCTGAAATTGAAATATTCATAAATATCACCTCGTAATTATTACTATATACCGGTATAGGGTATAATATTATTATACCTGCTATTTTTGAAAAATGCAATAGCTATATTACATTTAGTATAGGGCTTCCGAAGATTTTTATGATGTGGTAATATATATAATGTTGATTGTTCATATTTGCTTAAATTTGATGGGTCGGGGGTAAAAATAATGGAAAAAATGAAACGATTTATTAAGTATTATGCTCCTTATAAAAAAATATTTTTTATGGATATGTTTTGTGCGTTTACTGCTGCAGGTGTAGATCTTTTATTTCCTGTAGTGGTAAGATTTTTACTTGATGAGGCTATTGTAAATGAAGGGGGAGCTTCTGTAAGCCTTATCCTAAAGATTGGCTTTGCGTTGTTAGGTTTATATTTCATTCAGTACGTTTGCAACTATTTCGTAACTGCTTGGGGACATATTATGGGAGCCAGAATGGAATATGATATGCGAAATGATATCTTTAATCATTTGCAAAAATTATCTTTTTCTTTCTATGACAATAATAAGACCGGTCAACTCATGTCTAGGATTGTAAATGACTTATTTGATATTTCTGAGCTTGCTCACCACGGACCTGAAGAAATATTTATCTCCATAATTAAGATATTTGGTTCTTTCTTGATTTTGCTTAGCGTTGATTGGAAACTGACTCTGATTGTGTTTGCATTCATACCCCCAATGGCTCTGTTTGCATATTTTTATAATAAAAAAATGCGATCTGTGTTTATGAGAAATCGACAGAGAATTGCTGAGGTGAATTCTCAATTAGAAGACAGCATTTCAGGTGTTAGGGTAGTCCAATCTTTTTCAAATGAGAATCTTGAGATGAATAAGTTTGAGAGAGGTAATAAGCAATTTCTTCATACCAAAGAAGAAAGCTATGGATATATGGGAAAGTTCTTTAGTGGTATAACTTTATTTCAAGGTATAATATATGTTATTACTGTTATATCGGGTGCCTTACTTATGAGAACTGGCAGTATAAAACCTACAGATCTGGTTGCTTTTCTTCTATATATAAATACCCTTTTAAACCCTATTAGATCTTTGATAAACTTTACCGAGCAATTCCAGAAAGGCATGACAGGCTTTGAAAGATTCTTAGAAATATTAAATACTGAACCAGATATTATGGACAGTAAGAATAGTCGAGATCTAAATGGAGTAAAAGGAAAGATTGAGTTTAATAACGTGTCCTTTAAATATGATACAGGTAATTATGTTTTGCAAAATATAAATTTGAATGTTAATCCCGGGGAGACAGTAGCCTTAGTTGGACCTTCTGGCGGGGGAAAATCCACTATATGCAGTTTGGTACCAAGATTTTATGAAGTGACAGAAGGAAGAATATTGCTTGATGACATAAATATTAAAGATATTAAGCTAAAATCTCTAAGAAATAATATTGGGATAGTTCAGCAAGACGTTTATTTATTTGCAGGCACTGTAATGGAGAATATAAGCTATGGTAAGCCAAAAGCCACGGAGTCAGAAATTATTGAAGCTGCTAAATCGGCTAATGCCCATGATTTCATAATGGAGCTTGAAAAAGGGTATGATACCTATGTGGGTGAAAGAGGGGTAAAACTTTCAGGGGGACAGAAACAAAGAATTAGTATCGCTAGAGTATTTTTAAAAAATCCACCGGTATTAATTTTAGATGAGGCAACTTCCGCTTTGGATAATCAAAGTGAAAAGGTTGTACAGGATTCTTTAGAAAAGCTTTCTACAAATAGAACAACTTTTGTTATTGCTCATAGGCTTTCTACAATTAAAAATGCTAAGACCATTTTAGTATTGACAGATGACGGTATTGTAGAAAAGGGTACTCATCATGAATTGATAAAGAACAATGGAGTATATTCAAATTTATACTATGCTCAATTTTTAGAAGATGAAGATATTATAATATAAATAAAACAAGCCCTGAAACTTTCAAATTTCAGGGCTTGTTTTAGCTTGCCGAAAAATATTATTTCCGATGTAATCCCAAATATTTGTATCAAGCCATCCGTCGCAGTTTTGTGTAATTTCAACTACTAGAAAGCAATCATTGCTATCTAATACTTCCTTGATGCGCTCATATATAGTGTTGCTGTCAAACTTAGATTTTATTATCCATAGATTGTTAAAACATTGAACCCAATAGTCTTCGTGGGAGCACCCCTTTATTACTTTGTATAAGCTGTAAACCTTTTTACTGTTCCTGCTTATATCATAACTGATCAAGTACGCTTTCAATTCAACATCCCCTTAGATAGGTTTTATTATCTATAAAACCTTACGAACTTTATGGAATAAATATCACACAAAAGCAAGTCATCGGTTTCAGTTTCATTGATTATTATATAACTTACCCCCACATCTAGCAGCACGCCTTCTCTATCAACTAACATGTTAGTTCCTATCAGAAATTCAATTTTTACCTTTGAACCAATTTGAGTTTTCAAAAAGCCTTGAGTGTATTGTGTCTCCATGACCACAGGGGGTATTGCAGGCTCCAGCATATCTTGCATTGGCACTTGCATACTCTGATTAGTCATCGGCATTTGGTATTGCATGGGCTGGCTGCTTAGGGATCCATATGGATAAGCAGGTGCCCCCATTTGCTGCAAGGGTATAACAGGTATGTTGTTAAATCTATAATTATCCATACAGCTCATTTTTGCACTCCTTTCAAATCAGGTTAAGAAGTATAATCTTGTAGGGTTATAGAAGCAATGCTGTTCAACGCTGGTAGCGAAGCTTCCACTCCCGTTGCGCGGGAAAATCTGAGGGCATGCAGGCTGGAAGGGGTTGAAATACCAAAGACTCCAAGCCGTTCCTAAAAGCTTGTTTCCTGCTAAAGCCCAATCCGCAATATCATAATGTATTTGCTCCGGGGGATTAGCCCATATTGTTTGAGGATTCGGCATACCACCCAGAATAGATGTCATACAATCAAATTGACCTGCTTGACTTAGAACTTTTCGTAGATCTCCCTGACCGGTTCTTAGATACTCGCCATTAGGTACATTAACCCGGTTCATAACAACTGTGGCTACGGCTTTCATACCGTTTTCGCCTTCACCGCCGGCTTCGCATTTGATTAGTCTTGCAAATAATTCTCTAATGTCGTAGGACATATAATACACCTCAAGCACATTGTTAATAATATTATATGTTGTTAAATATATACTGACACAATAAATTATAATACTTTCTTATATAGGCTTGAAAAATGGTTTGCGAAATTTTCTAATAATTCTATAATATATGTTGTAAATTATTAATAATATTGATAAAATTAAATGTATATTATAGCATTTATAAAGACATTATATATCACCTAAAAATTTTGCTGCTAGTGTTTAATATATATATATATAAGTGCATTTTTTTTGGGTAGATATTTGATGTATATAAAAAATTGAGGAGGTATTCCATGGATAAGTTAATGGAAATCAACGGCATTATTAACTCCTTTGTATGGGGACCCTACATGTTGATACTCTTAGTAGGTACAGGTGTTTATCTTACTTTTCGCACTAATTTTATGTCAATCGGTAAACTAGGTTATATACTCAAGAGCACCCTTTTCAAGATGTTCAAAAAAGATACAAAAGGTGAAGGCGAGATCACTGCATTCCAGGCTGTTGCAACAGCATTGGCAGCAACAGTAGGCACCGGAAATATAGCCGGAGTTGCCACAGCTATAGCTCTTGGAGGTCCCGGAGCAGTATTTTGGATGTGGTTATCAGCTATATTTGGAATGACTACTAAATATGGAGAAGTTGT
>JAQUTA010000030.1:11031-22819 GCA_028709965.1 Lutispora sp. | reverse complement strand
TTAAGAAATGAAGTATGAAAATTAGATTATGGGTTATGAACATTAGATGAGATATTCTGAGAAACATTTGAAGTATTTTGACTGATTTATTATCAATGTTTATGACTACATTATACAAGGAGGAATATATCCATGCTCAGGACTGTTCCATCTCAGCAAAGCCTCAAAGCCCTTTATTTCCCTTGTTTTTATTTCATATTGTGGTTGATAGTATAATAAAAATTCATTATTTTTTATACCCTTTTTTATGCTATTTTGAATGTTCATCTTCTTGACTAAGCTATCATTCATCTCCTGATTAAAGAAGACATAATTCCTTCTGCCCCCTTCTTTAGCAGCATACATAGCAGTATCTGCGCATTTCATGAGTTCGCCAAAGGTTTGTCCATTATCAGGATATAGAGCTATGCCTATACTAGTAGATATATTTATTGAGGAATTTTCTAAGTGAAAGCTATGTTCAAAAGATTTAAGCAGTTTATCTGCAAAAAACTTCACTTCATCCAAATGCTTATAATCATCTATTAAAATCATAAACTCATCACCGCCAAGTCTGGCATGGTGCTTAAATTCCATAATATATATATTCTCCCCTGCTTTACTTTTTAATGACAACTCCAATCCGTTTAAACTTATTCCATCTCTTACATGCTTCATCAGTTTGCTGTAGGAATCTATAGCCTCTGGGTCTACTATAGACTCCAGACTCCAGCTTCATGCTTCCTACAATATTAGCCTTTTTATATCCCAGCTTTGTCTCAGCATGTCTGTTGAAATCATATATGATGCCTTCTTTATCAATACCTAATATTATTAAGTTAGCAGTATCTATAGCAGCTGCTGCAGTGTTTTTTTGGGTATTTAAGTTTCTTCTAAGAATTCTAATATAAATCTGGGCTGTTGAAAAAATTACTATTATCATCAATAGTAAAAAGCCCACAAAGAAATATACCTGGTTTATACTACTAAAAACTTGGGTTCTAGGCGCAGATATGCCAAAATGCCAATATGTTCCCTCTATCCTTGCGTAGCCTGCGTACGTTTTGATACCATCAAAAATATATTGCCCGGCTCCTTTATCATTTTTCTACATGGTAATAAAAAAATCACGTATGCTTTTATCAAGACCCAATACTTCGATATAGGATTTGCAATTATTTACATAGAGCGGAAAGTAATACTTAGATTGTAACAAATTTCACCAAAAAAGTGAATATTATTTACAATATTCGTCATGAAAACTGTAAATAATATCCGCTTTTTAAGATATTCAGTTTTATATTATTTATCTTGTTTATTTTTCTTCATTAAATCGGGAGTTGAGAGTCTTACCCAATTTTGTGGCTTTCTCAGTACATCTGTCGATGGACTCTATTACATTACCTCTGAAGCCCTTCTTTTCCAAGGTAAAGATTGCTTCTATAGCTGTACCTCCAGAGGAACAGACCCTGTCCTTTAGCTGGCCTGGATGACAACCGGTTTCTAAAACCATTTTTGCTGCTCCCAGTACTGCCTGCGAAACCATTTTATAAGCTTTATCTCTTGGAAGACCCTTTAGGACAGCTCCATCTGCCAAAGCTTCTATAAACATATATACCAAAGCCGGTGAAGAGGCCGAAACAGCTGTTACCACATCCATCAATTCTTCATCTAATACCTCTACTTTTCCAAAGCTATTAAAAATCATAAGAACATCTTCCAGTTCTCCATTATTAACTAGATTATTGTAACATAATCCTGTTATCGCTTCTCCCACTACGGCAGGAATATTAGGCATAGTTCTTACAATTTTCAGGTTTTTCTGAAAAAGTCTTAATATTGTATCTATGCTTATTCCCGCAGCAATAGACACAATAACTACCTCATTTTTCACGTTCTCTGAAATTTCTTTTATTACTGCTCCAAATTTGTTTGGCTTTACTGACAATACTAAAATATCTGCAAACTCTGCTACTTCTTTATTATTCAAGGTGGTCTGTATATCATACCTGGCTTTTAGCTTATCCAGCTTCTCTCTAGTTGTATTGCTTGCCATTATATTATCCTTAGCAATAATACCCGAATTCAACAACCCATCAATCATAGCTCCAGCCATATTTCCACTGCCTATAAATCCAATATTTTTGTTCATAATTATTCAGCTCCTAAACTTCTTATGTGTGTTAATAACATTGAAGTTTATTATATTTATATATTGTGTTGTTGTCAATGATTAATTATTTATGTATTGCGATGTATAATATTGCAACGACTAAACTTATTGGACTTTATAGACCTAACCCCTCAAAAAGGACTAAATAACCTGCATTAAATGACATCCACCCCTATTGGCAACAGCATAGCACAAACCTTGGGTATTAAGCTTTCAAAAGCTTTTTTGCTTTAAATATTAGAAGAGATACAGGTATAGACATATTGCAAATCTCAAAAAACCGCATATTATATTTATTGAAAGGTAGGTAACGTGGATGAATTCAAACAAAGCAATCGTATGGGTTCTTGATTTTAAAACAGGAGATATAAATGGGGATAATGTCATAGATTATGTATATCTTATAGGTAATAAGCCCTATGGAGATAAAAGCCCTTTTAGGAGCAATATAATGCTTAGGATCATAGATGGCAGGACAGGGAAAATAACCATAATAAGACCGAAGGAAAACGCCGGCTATAATCCTACAATATTTTTGGGAGATTTTACGGCATATAAGACAAATGATATACTTGTCAGTATCGATACAGGTGGAAGTGGTGCTACAGCCTATTACTATATTTATTCATACCAAAACGATAACCTCAAAAAAATCTTTGACTTTGAAGCATTTAACGAAGAATATGATTATGAAGTAAATTACCTCAACAATTACAAAGCAGAGGTCATAAGCAAAGCTAATAATAAAAGATATATATTAGATTTGACTTACAAAGGGCAAGAGTACTTATCAGAGATTTATAATAAGGATGGTACATTGAAAGAACCCATCAGTGGATGGGTGGATCCTTTAAGCGGGCTATTCCCCATCGATTTTCAAAGAAATGGTGTCTATGAATTATATGCAGAACAATCAATTGCGGGAAGATATCATGCAGACGGATTGGGATATGTTCAGACATCTCTTGAATGGGACCGAAATCGTTTCGTACCCTTCTTTCAGACAGTAGGAATATTTGGAGAAGATTAATACCTTCTCCAAATATTCATCTTCTGTAGCTCCCTGTGCTGCAATTATACTATAATAATTAGTTGATAATTATTATTGATTGCTGTATAATAGATATTAATTATCAGCTATAGTAATATTATAGATTTTATCTATAGAAAGGAGATGCTTATGCCAGAAGAATTTAAACCCGGATGCCAAAGACCTTCAATTAAAAAAGCTATTGAGGAACCCGCAGAAACGAATAAATCGAATATTAAGGAGGTAAAACAATCTATGGTAAAAGTAGGTAAGCCTGCACCAGATTTTACAGCTTCAGCGTTTCATAAAGGTAAATTCATTAATACCAGCCTTTCTGAATATAAAGGAAAATGGGTGTTGCTATGTTTTTATCCCGGAGATTTTACCTTTGTCTGAGCTACCGAAGTTTCAGCAGTTGCTGAAAAGTATGAAGAGCTTAAAAACTTAAACGTAGAAGTTCTTTCTGTAAGTGTTGATAGTGTTTTCGTACATAAAATATGGAATAGTCATGAGCTATCGAAAATGATTAATAAAGATATTCCATTCCCCATGCTATCTGACCAAGACGGCAGCATTGGTAAAATGTATGGAATCTACGACGAAGATAGTGGTGTAGAAACAAGAGGCAGATTTATTATTGACCCTGATGGAATAATTCAGGGATTTGAAGTTCTTACCCCTCCTGTAGGTAGAAACGTCAGTGAATCAATCAGGCAAATAAAAGCATTCCAATTGGTGAGAGATTCAAAAGGAACAGAAGCTACTCCTTCCGGATGGAAACCTGGAAAACAAACCCTAAAACCAAACCCGGATCTAGTAGGTAACGTATGGAAAGTATGGAATGTAAAAGAAGCTTTTGAAGACTAGTCTTCTTATTATAATTGAACGAGACTTCATTCAGTAGGGGATAGGAACCCCCCACTGAATGAAGTCTCGTTCAATATTAGTGACAGTGTCATGGTATACCCCCAAAAGGAAATTGGCATTGTGTATCAGAAAGCAAATGACAAAGGTGATATAGGAGTGCAGGTATGACCCAAATCTGGTAATCCAGATAAAAGGCGAAGAAAAAAGTAAATAATAAGGCTAATACTAAGGTTTACATAATAAATATCTCATTAGAAAGGTGATATGTTATGCCAGAGTTTATCAGAGAACATCCAATAATATTTTCTACAATTGTCTTTCTAGTATTTATAGGTTATGTTCGTTCACTATATATATCTATGGGTAAACGAAAGAAGTAATGCTTGCAAAACTTAGTTTTTATATAGCTCGGAATCAAATACCCAGGTGGTCGACCCATCTGTCCATCTCATGGCATATAGCAAGCGAATCTTTCCATTGTCTGAAGGTGCTACAGCCCAATCTACACTCGTTAATCCATTCAGCAAGACTATGGCTTGAATTCGCTCCCCATTAATTTCAGCAGGAAAAGATAGACGCCATTTTCCTTCTGCAGTTTTGCCCTTCGCCCATGCAGCATGAGTCATACTATAGGTTCCGTTCTTATTTATTATTACTTTGCCTTGATCTGCACCTTTGTCATAGTCATGCGTTACATAATCACCTGTTGTTTTGTCATATAGATTCGTAACACTGCCAGGTGTCGGTATAATATTTTGTACACAAAAAATCAACCATTTACTATCTACATTTCCAATCCTATCAATATACATAGCAGCAATTCTGTTAAGACGATTCGGTTCCTTAAGATCCAACACCCCTTCTCTTATTTCGGGTCATCCCCAAAGGCCACTGCAAACACACCGTCTATAGTAGCCTTCAAGGTCCTAAATGCCTGGTAGGCATGATGTCCGTATTTACCCGCGCCCATTATGTTATGTAAAAGAAATTCCCTCATAGCCATGGCGTCCGGTCTAATGCCGCACAGTCCTCTAGTTTGCCCTCCCTTTTCGCTTATCCTACCTTATATTTTTTCTAATATTGTTTCGCCCTGTTTTTCTGTTTCTCCGGCTTTAAGGACTCCTGTTTGTTTTTCCTGAGAACATCCTATTAGCAAAAGAAGGCATACCAGGATCAATAATAATTTTTTCAAAATAACCTTCCTCCCACACAATGTTTAACATTACTGAGTTGCAAGTTATTCCAAAATCAAATTCATCCCCTTTGCTCACAATCATCATATGCCTTATTGAACAGCATAACATACTCATCCTTGGTGATTTTTCTTGGATTGCTTTCATTAGAACCATTCTTTACAGACATTTCTCCCAATAACTCAAAATCATCCGGATTAACATTTAAAGTTCTTATTCCCGGCAGCCCTATTTCCTTTGACAGCTTCTTTATATGTTCTATACCTTTAACTGCTGCTTTATAATCCTCTTTTTCTTCTATCCCCATGGCCCTTGCTATTCTGGCATACTTATATTCAGCAGCAGGCAGGTTATACTCCATAACATAGGGAAGCAATATGGCATTGCACATACCATGTGGGGCGTCATAAATACTGCCTAGCGCCTCAGCCATGCAATGCACTGAAGCTACATCGGCATGACTGAAAGACAATCCCGCCAGCAGGCTTCCCATCATCATTTTGTCTCTTGCTTCCAGGTTTCCGCCATTTCTAACTGCTTCCACAATGCTTTGGGCTATGTACTCAACCGCATATAATCCAAACGCTTCTGCTATTGGCTCTGTACAATTTGCCGTATAGCCTTCTATAGCATGGGTTAATGCATCAATACCGGTTGCAGCCGTAACAACCGGAGGGACAGTCAAGGTAAGTTCAGGGTCTATTATGGCTGTTTTGGCTGCTATTGCGGTACTTTTTATAGTAAATTTGAATCTTTCTTTTGTATCTGTTATAACTGAAGAAAAGGTAACTTCGCTGCCTGTGCCGGCTGTAGTCGGTATTGTAATTAAGGGCAGGCAATCATCCTTAATTTTACCCTTTCCCTGATAGTCCCTCACTTTCCCCCCCTGTTTTGCCAAAACCGCTACGGCTTTTGCTGCATCTATGGGGCTTCCGCCTCCGAAGGCTATTAATGTGTCTATTGATTCTTCTTTAGCTTTTTTTGCACATGCTTCCACATTATAATCCTTTGGATTTGGCTCAATTTCATCATAGACGATAAAATTCATACCTTCTCCTTCAATTATTTCAGCAATCTTTTTTACCATTCCTGCATTAACTAGGCCTTTATCAGTGATTATCATTACTTTCTTTGCTTCTAATAATCTCAATTCTTCTACTAAAACCTTAATTATACCTGCTCCATACCTTATCTTCGTTGGTAAAATAAACTCAAATGAATTAATCATTCTTACTCCCCCTTGTATCTAAATAATTGTTTCGCACATCCGCCACAATACCCTAAAAAATCTGTAGGTATCGAATATTTGATATTGTAAAATATTCTTCATATATAAATATATTCCTTCCTATCATTTCATTTTACTCCAAAATGATTCCATTGCCGATTGGAGCCTAGGGGCAATTTTTATGTAATTTTTTCTATATAAGATTCATATTTTAGGTTTAATTGTGAATTATATTTAAAAGTAGTCCCCATTGTTAACTTATCACAAAGCTCCAATCATCGCGTATTTCATCTAGCAACACCATAGACGGCATATTCATCAACAATTATGAAAAGCGCCTGGAATATCTCCTTAAAGGAGATATAAAGATATCTCCGGATGAGGAATATTTGTTCAACAATACCGGCTATAGCAGAGCAGGGGAATTCAAAACAAGCAGACCTGGAAAAAAACTGTTCTTCCGTGATGGGATGATTATAGGAATTTCAGATTATGGTTTGCAGATAATCGATACGCAAACTGCTTCAAAACAACCTTTAGAGTTTATTGATTTTTTAAATCCTACAGCCATAAAAGCAATAAAGGATATAGATAAAAGCTCCGACTATGCCAGAAGTGCAATCATAGCTTTACTGGAGCAAGACATCATTTCGGGAGATGAGAATGGTTATTTTTATCCCAAGAATGAAGTAACGCGTTCTCAAATGGTAAAGGTGCTGGTAAACTCATTGGAAATCAATTTAAATATTCTGGCTCCAAATCAAAACCCCGTAATAGATGAGGGAATAATTCTCGTTCCCTTTGAAGTATCTATAGAGTGTAGATTAAGCTAAGCAAAAAGAAGTCTTCCTATGCTTGATAGAACCTCTCCGTCACTGCCTTCTTTATACCGTGAGTTCCAATATCGCCTTAATAACATCTACTATCTCATTGATTTTTTTTGATTCTTCTCCAAGCAAATTTATAACTTTAAATGTTTCTATGGAAGTCTTTTGTATTGCTTTTATTTTGTTTACTGCGTTTTCTGATACTATAAGCCCATTATTTGATGTTTCAAAAACTTTTTTACTACCTTCAACGGCTCTGGCTGCATTAATCGACATGTTCTCAATCTCACTGCTTGTATGGTTTATATTATTACTGATGTTCTGCATTTCTTGTGCCTGCTCAGCAGCACGCTTTTTATGATTTTTTCATAAACTCCTTGTGGCATTTAAGGCAGGTAACACGGATTCTTCCTTTACCTTTTGGAGCCCGAAGCCTTTGTCCACACTGAGGACATTTATAGTAACGATATGTTTTATATGCCTTAACACGATTCAAAAATTGAGTCAACTTCATATTTTTAGGATACCACCATTGTAAAAATTTCATGTTCTCCTCTCTGCGTTTGTTAATGTTCCTGGAAAATATTCTTGCATAGCATGGTATTAAGATTATCATAGCAAGTGCATTAATAACGCTTAATCTGGTAAATGAGCTAATAGCTAAAAGTAAAATACTCAGTATAAGCATAGCGTTAGAGAGCTGATCCATGCCATAGCGTCCTACCATCATTTTTCTAAACCAATTCATTTTATGTACTCCTTACACTCAATTTATTTTAGCTTTTCAGCTATAATATTTTTGATTGTCTAATACCTTTACATTTATAATACATTATCTTTTCTTTGTTTACTTCTTTTGTTTCCATCAATCATCCCTCTCTCTTTCGATATGCTATCCTAATATAAGGAGCCACTGTTTACAATGGGCTGAGCATCTTTGTTCCCGCAGAGATTTTTCATTCCTTTTCAATGCAATCTTTGCACCTAAAAACCATGTTATTAAAGATATCAATTTGCCCGCTATTTTTTCCTAACATACGCCCTCACCCTCCGTATTTTCAATACCTCGCACAATTTTATTGTACCATAATCAGCCTACTTTCTACAGCTTTTTTGCTTTAAATATTAGAAGAGATACAGGTATAGACATATTGCAAATCTCAAAAAACCGCATATTATATTTATTGAAAGGTAGGTAACGTGGATGAATTCAAACAAAGCAATCGTATGGGTTCTTGATTTTAAAACAGGAGATATAAATGGGGATAATGTCATAGATTATGTATATCTTATAGGTAATAAGCCCTATGGAGATAAAAGCCCTTTTAGGAGCAATATAATGCTTAGGATCATAGATGGCAGGACAGGGAAAATAACCATAATAAGACCGAAGGAAAACGCCGGCTATAATCCTACAATATTTTTGGGAGATTTTACGGCATATAAGACAAATGATATACTTGTCAGTATCGATACAGGTGGAAGTGGTGCTACAGCCTATTACTATATTTATTCATACCAAAACGATAACCTCAAAAAAATCTTTGACTTTGAAGCATTTAATGAAGAATATGATTATGAAGTAAATTACCTCAACAATTACAAAGCTGAGGTCGTAAGCAAAGCTAATAATAAAAGATATATATTAGATTTAACTTACAAAGGACAAGAGTACTTATCAGAGATTTATAATAAGGATGGTACATTGAAAGAGCCCATCAGTGGATGGGTGGATCCTCTAAGCGGGCTATTCCCCATCGATTTTCAAAGAAATGGTGTCTATGAATTATATGCAGAACAGTCAATTGCGGGAAGATATCATGCAGACGGATTGGGATATGTTCAAACATCTCTTGAATGGGACCGAAATCGTTTCGTACCCTTCTTTCAGACAGTAGGAATATTTGGAGAAGATTAATACCTTCTCCAAATATTCATCTTCTGTAGCTCCCTGTGCTGCAAGCCAGGAAAGCAAACCCTAAAACCAAATCCGGATTTAGTAGGTAATGTATGGAAAGCATGGAGTGTAAAAGAGGCTTTTGAAGACTAGCCTTGGTATGAGGGATCATAGGAAGATGGATAGGCAGAGCATTTTCACCGGACTTATTTATTATGTAATAGCATAGTACTTGTCAATGCATTTTAAGGTCTTGAAAATAGTAACTATGTTCATTGTAGACTGGTTATTGACTGTATGGAGTTTATGTGATAATTTATACATGTGTTTACAAATGAAAGGATGGTTTTTTATGTCGGCAAGCTCTGTAAAGGTGATTTTCAACTAAATAGAGTTGATAAGGGTATAAGTAAACAGGCATTAATCCTGTCTATTTGTTATACTCTAAATAGGACACTACCTTACAGACTGCTTCAATAACTATAAATGCATGGCGCGACAAGGTATGTTTGTCGGGCTATTTTATTTTCCGGCAAGCACTTTGTTTGCTTTCGTTTGTTACCCGCAGGAGCATTCTGCCTAGTACAGGCAAGGTATGTCTTTTGCGGGTTTTAATTATATTAGGGAGGCAAATCGATGGCAAAAAAAATGTATGAAATAATAGAATTCAATAAAGTTTTGAATATGATGGAAGAATACGTTTTATCCGATAAGGTTAAAGACAGGATCAGAAAACTTGAGCCCTATCTAAGTGAAGCAGAAGTATCGCGACATTTAAACGAAACAACAGAAGGAAGATTGATTATTGAACAGTATGGCAATCCGCCACTGGCAGCTTTGAATGATTTGGAAAAATCCCTTTGCCTGCTTGGCAAAGGAATACTGCTTATGCCGGAGCAGCTTGAAAGCATTGCTCGATTTCTCACTGCCTGCAGAAGATTGAAAGCATATCTCAGAAAAGCCGAAAGTACGTCTACCGCAGTAGCTTCATATGGTAATTCAATCTATGATTTATCAGAGATTGAAGATGAAATAAATCGGGCAGTCCGCGGAAGTCAGATTGATGATAAGGCTTCTCCGCAGCTTGCCGACATAAGAAAAAAGATTGTAAATGCAGGTGAACAAATAAAATCAAAACTGGACTCGCTGCTGCGAAATAATAAGAATTGGTTTTCAGAGAGCTTTGTGTCAATCCGCAACGATCATTATACTTTACCTGTAAAAAAAGAATACAAACGCCAGGTCGACGGTGCGGTCATCGATGTTTCACAAAGTGGAAGCACCTACTTCATCGAACCCTCTTCTACAAGAAAGCTGCAGGATGATATTGCACTGCTCCATATAGATGAGGAAAATGAAATACGGCGTATTCTATATACACTGACCGCGCTGGTCGAGGAGCACCTGCCATCTATTAATATCAACATTGAGGCAATGGAAAGTCTCGATTTCATTTTCTCTAAGGCTAAATTGAGTATAGCAATGAAAGCTATAGAACCTCAAGTTGCTACTAAGAGAAAAATTGAAATCATGGCAGGCCGTCATCCTCTATTAAAATCCGAAAATGTTGTGCCTCTAGATTTCAGTATTGGTGATGATATCCGTGGTGTGGTTATCACCGGTCCAAACACCGGAGGAAAAACTGTTGCACTGAAAACTATAGGACTGCTATCTACAATGGCCCAAAGCGGACTTCACATCCCTGCGGAGTATGGCTGCTTTACTATGAATAATTATGTGCTCTGCGATATTGGTGACGGGCAAAGCATAACGGAAAACTTATCAACCTTTTCATCTCATATGACAAACATTATTGAGATACTACATTCAGCAGATGACCAGTCTCTGGTTCTGCTAGATGAACTGGGCTCGGGAACAGACCCGGCAGAGGGCATGGGTTTAGCAACTGCTATTTTGGAGGAGCTCTCCTGTAAAGGCTGCCTGTTCGTAGCAACTACTCATTATCCTGAAATAAAGGAGCTTGCAAAAACCGCTTTAGGAATGATAAATGCACGTATGGCCTTCGACCGTCAAACTTTGCTCCCTTTATATAAATTGGAAATCGGTGAGGCTGGGGAAAGCTGTGCCTTGTATATAGCAAAGCGTTTGGGGCTTCCCCAGCATATGATTGATAGAGCTGGTATAGCTGCATATGGTGATAAAGGTTTTACTCCTGCAAACACGAACTCAAGCTTTACAGCATCTCCTAGGGAGAATAAATATAACGAGCAATTTGCAAAAAGAATTAAAAAGCAGGAAATGAATAATACTCCTAACAATCCTAGAAGCACTAGCTTTAACATTGGTGATAGTGTCATGGTATACCCCCAAAAGGAAATTGGTATCGTGTATCAGAAAGCAAATGACAAAGGTGATATAGGAGTGCAGGTAAAAAAGAAAAAGCTCCTTATAAACCATAAAAGACTAAAACTTCGTGTGCCTGCGTCTGAGCTTTATCCGGAAGACTATGATTTCAGCATAGTTTTCGATACTGTTGAAAATAGAAAGGCAAGGCATGATATGGAGAGAAAGCATGACCCTAATCTGGTAATCCAAATAAAAGGCGAGGAAAAAAGCTGATAATAGCAAAAGAA
>JAQUTA010000030.1:6205-10931 GCA_028709965.1 Lutispora sp. | reverse complement strand
AAAGAAGTAGTGCCTGCAAAGCTACTTTTTATATAACTCAGAATCAAATATCCAGGTGGCCGACCCATCTGCCCATCTCATGGCATACAGCAAGCGAATCTTTCCATTGTCTGAAGGTGCTACAGCCCAATCTACACTCGTTAATCCATTCAGCAAGACTATGGCTTGAATTCGCTCCCCAACCTACCACAGCATTCAGGGCTTCTCCCAAAAAGCGGATTGGAACCATCGTGCGTCCACCAATGACGCTTGGCGCAACATCCAGTTGTATGTTTTTATCTTGAATCCTAGCATTTTTGTTGCCAATCTGCAACATAACATAAGTCGAAGGACTGTTATTAGGCTTTGATCCTGTCTTTTCAGGCTCCTTGATCTTAACCGTTTGGGTTTCGGTTTTATACTCCACCGGATATCCAAAATTTTCACTTACAAATCTCATAGGTACCAGTGTAGAGTCATCTAGAACGACAGGAGACGTGTCCAATTGAACAACATTGCCATTCACCATTGCTATCGATTTTCCTGCCCAAAGTTCTATCTTCTTACCATCAAGTTCCACCGTAGTTTTTCGTTCAGCATTAGACCATGAGAAGGCAGCATTAAGAGCGTCACCTATAAATCGCAAGGGAATCATCATACGGCCGTTAATGATAGTGGGAGGAACAAGCAGTTCTTTCTCCACTCCTCTTACTAGCGCTTTGTTGTTTTCCACCTGCATAACTAATATGTTTGAGGTTTCATCCGGGTTATTGACAGGCAATGGTTTGTCAGTTGGTTTAGGTTCTTGGACTGGCTTAGGCTTTTCAACTGGTGGTGTCGTGGGTTGTGCTGGTGGTGTATTCTGCCACAATTGATCAGACCACAGCCCTCCACCGGAATTCTCTTTTTGTTGGGTTCCGGTATTGCTTCCACTGACTGAAGGAGCTGGCTCCTTCCACAGGTCTGTAGACCACGGCTCCACCGCGTGCACTCCTGATGCAGCCAATAGAGTAAAGAAAATCGTGACTGCACATACTCTTGATACAAATTTGTACATCGTCATAATAAATTACCTCCTTTACTATTAATCCGTTATTCTTTTCAGTTGTAGCATATCTCTGATGTATTAGTGTCGGAATATTACTTCGTGCACCAATTAAATGTATTAGTGTAAGTATAATATTTTGTACACAAAAAATCAACCACTTACATAAAAATGTGATTTTGCAAATGACTTTTTCTATAATAATGTGATGGCGTTGACTAATATTGGAAATGTGGTTATACTAGTATATAATAATGTGATTATTGAACGCAAACAATGTATAATAATGTGATATTTGGAGGTGGTACAGTGGAAAGGTTGATTATGAAGAAGCTGCTTGATTGGAAGAATTCTAAGTATCGGAAGCCACTCATTTTAAAAGGTGTACGCCAAGTAGGCAAGACTTGGCTGCTTAAAGAATTTGCCAAGCGTTATTATAAAAATTTTGCCTATTTTAACTTTGATGAGCACCCTGAATACAAGCAGTTTTTTGAAAGTACCAAAGATGTCAATCGTATTTTGCAAAACCTGATGATGGCCAGTGGTGAAATCATCAGTATAGATATACCAGAAGATACCCTCATTGTTTTTGATGAGATACAGGAGTGTCCTAATGCTCTTAATACACTGAAATATTTTTGTGAAAACACACCTCATTATCATGTGGCCTGTGCAGGCTCTCTTTTGGGTATAGCATTGTCTAAGCCAGCTTCTTTTCCAGTTGGCAAAGTGGACTTTTTGGAAATTATGCCTATGACCTTTACAGAATTTTTAATAGCAAATGGCGATAGCAATCTTAGCAATTATATGCACACCATAGACAGAATTGAGCCCATACCCAAGGCATTTTTCAATCCACTTTATGAAAAGCTGAAGATGTATTTTGTAACTGGAGGCATGCCTGAGTCGGTTCGCTCTTGGACACAAGAGCGAGATGTAGAACTTATGCAGCAGGTGCTGTCAAACATTTTGGGAGCATATGAAAGAGATTTTGCCAAGCACCCTGATCCTAAGGATTTTCCAAAAATATCACTAATATGGAGGTCCATACCTTCCCAATTGGCAAGGGAAAACAAAAAGTTTATCTATAAAGTCGTTAAGGAAGGAGCTAGAGCAAGAGAATATGAGGATGCCTTGCAGTGGCTTTGTGATGCTAACCTGACTTATAAAATATATCGGAGCAGTGCGCCGGGGCTGCCTATTTCAGCATACGATGACTTATCTGCTTTTAAACTATATATGGCAGATGTGGGACTGTTGCGCAGGCTATCTCTCTTGGCACCATCAGCCTTTGGCGAGGGTAACAGACTGTTTGTAGAGTTTAAAGGGGCATTGAGCGAGAATTATGTCTTGCAGACTTTACAAAACCAGTTTGAAGCCACGCCACGTTATTGGACGATGGACAATCCAAGGTATGAAGTTGACTTTCTTATTCAAAGGGAAAATGACATTTTACCTGTAGAGGTTAAATCAGAGAGTAATGTAGAAAGCAGAAGCTTGCAAAAGTTTAAGGAGAAATATGGCGATAAGGTAAAATTGCGCATACGTTTTTCACTTAACAACCTGCGGCTGGATAATGATCTTTTAAATATTCCACTATTCATGGCTGACTATGCAGATAAGATTATTGGTATGGCTTTAACCAAATTAAATTAAATACACCCTTAGCCTGCTAATCTTCAAATAACCAAAACGCGATAAGAGATGCCTTACAAGAAATTTGCGAAAATCTACAACTCTAATCATTAGCCGGCTTGTGTATCGCCTGAGGCCAGCTTTATAAGTATTTCAGCTACTACCGTTGCATCATAAAGCCCTCTATGCTCAAGCTGATTTATGACACCTATATGGCGGGCGACAGTGCTGAGTTTATGATTCTCCAATCTCGGGTAATGCTTCCGTGATAATGATAGAGTATCAATTACCCTATTGGTTATTGAGTATCCTAACCACCTGCTCTCGTAATTTATAAATGCCATATCAAAGGATGCATTGTGAGCAGCAAATCCCGTAGTCTCCAGATCAAATGCTATAAAATCCTTGGGTATCGCGACCATAATATATCCCTCACTATCATGTTTTGTATTATTGTTGAGCCTTTTAGCCATCCATTACTACACTTATTTCCAGTTAATTCTCTTACAATAATTATTATATCATATGATTATTTATCAAAAAATTCCAAGCCCTAAAGGCTTGGTATTGCTTGCTTTATATGGTACACATAGAGGGTTATCCTGTCAGCCCACACTGCGAGAAGACTCTTTTACTTTGCTTTTTCTTGTACCAATTGGTTATAAATAACGTATCTTGTGTAAGCGTTAAGCATCTCCCTGACATTGCCGTGGGTTTTTTCTGCAACTGCAACAAGTTCCTCATCAGACAGCTCAATCTTGTCTTCAATTCTTCTTCTCTTCAATATTTCGAGCCTTGTATCCATATCCGGCACTTGAATATCGAATACCCCTCCCAGTTCAAACATTGAGGTTAAACGCTCATTCATTAGTTTTATTTCCTCTGGCGGCCTGGAGGAAGCTATAATCACTTGTTTACCCTTGTCAATAAACTCAGAAACAGTCTTGAAAAACTCAGCTTGAGTAAATTCCTTACCAGCTATGAACTGAAGGTCATCTACAAGCAAAACATCATATCCCAAAATCCTTTGTTTAAAGATCTGCGAATTATCATATCGTATTGCATCTATCATATCCCGAGTAAAATCTTCTATAGACATATACAACAATTTGACGGCAGGATAATGCTTTAAAATATAATTTCCAGCAGCCTGTATTAAATGAGTTTTTCCCATGCCTGTCTCCCCATATATATAAAGCAGTTTATGCTGGCTATATGGATTCTTCGCAATTTCATAGGTATATTTATAAGCCCATTTGTTGTTTTTACCCACTACAAATGAATTAAACGTATATTTGGAATTAATTGAAGACCTTATTTCGTCAACTTCAATAACTGTCTCTCCGTTTGAGGTCGCTTTCTCCTTATTTTCTCTTAATATAGAAAACTCTATTTCATAATCTGTTTTTGCAATATTTCTTAAAGCTGTCTTGAGCAATGGGGTATATCTACATCCTATAATGCCCTTCTCAAATTCCCCCGGAACGCCAAGGCGTATTTTATTCTGGTCTATTGAAAGGGGCACTATTATTTCCAACCATGTTTTATAACTGATCTCAGTGAGTTCTTTTTTTACGATATCAAGCACACTTCTCCAGATACAATCAAGATTATTAAAAACAGATACATCAGCAGCATTATTTTCAATGTCGGAGAATTCTTCAAATTTCTTATAAACCTCTACTGATAATTGCACATTACTCTCCAATATGCTAAGACCTTCCTCGATTCTTCCAACCGCTTTCTTTATAAAATTTAAATCCGTAAGGATGTGGCTAATAATATCATTCACTTTCAACACCTCCATACTAAAAAGTAAGCTCATTTATCTACCTTTCCCGGAAGCTCTCGCATCAAACAAGCTTGCCACTTGTAATGTTTGTGTAATTTCGCTCTTAAACGCTGTCTGTCGGGGATATTTATTCCTATATCTCTACTAAATCCATATCCTCCTGCTTTTCCCCTCTTAGATTACCCTATATCCACTTACTTAATATATCCAATTTTATTATTCTCGCACCAGTCAATTGCTATTTCTTTAAGTACTTCTTCATAAAAGTCATCATA
>JAQUTA010000030.1:0-6105 GCA_028709965.1 Lutispora sp. | reverse complement strand
AAAAGTCATCATAGTCACTAGAATTTCGTATTTTGCTTGCAGACATAATTATATCTGAACACTCACTGCCAAATACTTTTGTCCTAATATACTCCTTCTGGAAATACCGGATAACAGCTGAATACTTTTTAAAATCGATATTTCGTAGTGCAAGCACCGCTCTCATAGCATCAAAAATTGAATAGTATGCGCGATTGTTACTGCTCTTGTAACTTCCTTTTTCAAAAAGACTTCCGGCGTCGCACAACATTTCTTTTGCTCTTTCCAAACGGTATATTGCCAGACTAATTTCTTTTTCACTAGGCAATCAATCTCAATCCTTCTTCAACAATATTCCTATAGTAAGGCAGTACATCTTTATATTCTTCAAATTCCTTTACAGGGATATCATTGAAACTAATCAACACGTCATGTTCCAGCATAAAATATGTCATCTGAGCCACGAGTAAATCGTCATACGTTTTTAAACTCATACGATCCATATCTACTAATAATGCTATATCAATATCTGAATTCGCGGAATAATTTCCACGAGCATAAGAACCATATAGAATTACTGCAACTAATTTGTCTCCAAATATTTTAGTAGTATTTATTACAACCTCTTTCAAAATTGCGTCTAGTTTTTCCTTACTCATGAAATCACCCACTTTATTATGTTTATTCCATATTATATATAATTTTGGAGTATTATGCAAGGTCGCATTTTCTTTTCCACCCGTTCGAATCCCTCTTCTTATTCAATTATACATAAAAAACACTACAATTTATTGCAGTGTTTATAGTTTCGGATGGTGCGCCCAGAGGGATTCGAAGTTATAAAAACGCCGTTATAGCTTGTCTATAAAATAATAAAACGTCCATTTTTCAAGGCTTCTAGCTATAGTATAATTTGTTATATGCTAATAAATCTATTATATTATGATCCGGTAGGGGTAAGGTAGGGGTAGTAAAAATATATTATGAAGCTTTAACTATCAATAGGTAGAAGCTTTTTAGAACCGATAGAGTTATTATTATTTTTTATATTTCTTAAGAAAACCTCCAAAGGTTTTTTCAAAACGCGCCATGCGATCTATCAAATCTGGAATTATAGAATCCCAATTCTCTCTACCGTATGAGTTCTTATCAATGCTTGAGCTTATCCTGCTTGCCTTTTTATCATCTAGACGTTCCCATATCAATGGCTCTCCAAAAGCCATATCAATATACTCTTTATTTTTATACAAATAGTCAAACAGTTTCTTATTCTCAATTTTATCGCCAGTATCAATGTAAAGCTCAACTCTTGCATATGATTTTGAAATAGAAAATGTATAAGGTACTCCAGATACACCCGAACCTGCATTTATCCAGTTATCTTTTTTAGGATTAATATTCTTAAATAAATCACTTTTTTTAGCCATCTCTTTAAGAAGAATACTCCAAAATTCCAACCGCAATGTATCA
Organism: Lutispora sp.; assembly: GCA_028709965.1. Lineage (GTDB taxonomy): Bacteria > Bacillota > Clostridia > Lutisporales > Lutisporaceae > Lutispora. The sequence goes on along the minus strand of JAQUTA010000030.1, from coordinate 4,656 downwards.
GAACTTTTCAGTCTGTTTTCAATTATAATATCATCCTGAGCTTTTTCAGCCATTTTTATTACATAGTCCTCTGCATCCTTCATTGGTATGATTTGCTCAATATCAAGGAACAATTCGTCATCTTTCTTATATGGAGTTACTCGGAAACATTGGATACGGATATTATAATTAATAAGCCATAAAACAGTTGAAGTAACTTCTTTTCTGAATTTAGCCGCAACTAAAATAATTCGCTGTCGAGGACCTTTGTTAAGCGATATCTCATCATATTCTTTTTCAAAAAACTCATAAAGTTTTTCTTCTGCTTTTTCTCCATTATTATATTTAGTAAGATAATCCTGATAAATAGCTCTAATATCTTCCTTAGATAGGCTAGAACAGTAAGATGCATATTTCAATGCCTGCCATGTCACATCCCGACCTGAATCATCCAGCTTATTTTCAATAACCACTAGATTACCCTCTTTATCTAGAGCTAATAAATCAAGACGTTCCTTTGTATCTGAAAAGCCATCAAATTCTTTTTGTATAATGAGCAAATCTTCTCCAAATATCGTTGGCTCATTTGCTAACCATTCCTGCAGGTGCTCTCTCTCCTTAAGCCCTAGTTCTGAAAAAGTTTTTTCTTCGATCTTGGAAATTCGATTGCTTGTCTTGTTAATAAGATACACTTTTTATACCTCCGTATGTCATAAATATCATCTTATTCACTCTGCATACACCATCTGCATCAATATCCCTTTACTATCAATCATTGGTTTTTCCGGGATTGTTTTTATGCCCTTTTCTAGAATTATCTTTCCCATTACTGCTAAACATAAGGCATCTATAACATCATCTATATCTTTAATCTGCTAAAGCTCATCGTCTGATAAGTTTCCTATTCCAAAACATTCGTATATAATCCTTTGAAGTTTATCTTCGATTAAAAAATATTGTGGTAAATTCTTCTTTATGGGTCTCGTTAAATCTGATATGTAACTCTCGCTTGCATCATGTAAAAGACAACCTAGTTAAATTCTTGATGAACATCCTCGGCTCCTGGCTTCTTTGCAGCAATTAATAGAATTCTGTGCGACTGAATAAAAACTCTTGAAGTGACCGTTTGCTCTTGTCATAAGCGACAAAGCATGTGCTATATCTACTATGTTAATATCTTTTTTCACAGGCTCTAATGGGTAGAATTTAATTTTGGAATATGTAAGTATGTAATCTGAGATCATAAGTCCCCTTGTCTATTATACTTTATATGTCAGCAGTAATCATTTTCCTTCAACCCATTTAATTATAAAATCCCAATCCTTAACTCGCCCATCATCTTGAAGAATTTCAAGATATATCCCATCACCTTTTCCGACTTGCCAAATTGCTTGAGCTGAGTTGCCATTATCTGAAATTCCGGCATTTTTAACGTATTTAAAAAACTCATTCTTACCTGCTCCATAGGTTTCAGCTACATATGCAACCAAATATATATCAATTACACTTGCGCCAAAATCTGAAGGCCTTTTGGACAAAATATGATCCCTCACAATATCTTTCCATTCATATTGGGGAGATGTCATTATTCTATACTCTATCTCTTCAATCAGGTATGCTTTATGACTTGTTTTCTCCCATTGCTTTAGTTGTGTGTAGTCCCCCTTTACTTCAACAAGCTTATTCATCATATTCTTCAAATTGCATACCGTTGGTATTACTTTGGCATTAATACTCCTACCTCTTAAATTATCCGGTAATGTGTATTTATTAGGTCTTAGAAAGTTCTTCAACCATTCCATTCTATCTTTTATCCTCCTCTTGTTTGTATTACTCTAGTGTTTATTTAGTATAGTGCTTATACTTTTCAATATTATTCTCAAGCAATAAAAATTTTTACTAGCAAATTGCGCCGTCCCTAAACCATATATTTGTAGCATAAATTGATTATTTTATATAATTCTACTAAATAATACATATTGAATAAGAGTAAACAACATAAAATATTTATTCTCAATACTTATTAACTTATTCATTTTTTCAATATCGAGCTTTATTTGATTCAACCACCCACTATAAAGATTTCCATCATTCATCATTCCTGCCCATTTCATTTCTATAGCAATATCAGGATCCCAGTCAACATTCAAATTAGCAATTTCGTCATCTGATAGATGCTTATAAAAAAGTGCTAAATCAAGTATTTTCTTGTCCTCATAAAAAGTTCTTTCAGAAAGCATTCTATATTTATCTGATAAATTAGTATAAATCAAGAATTTGATAATTGGTTCAGTAATAGAGTATACTCCTATCCCTTTTGCATCATAAATGTAAAAATTTTTATTATTGCCATTTAGCATCTTCTTTCTTATTTGCAAATCATAATTCTGCAAAACTTCAATAGCATCATCGCAAAAGTGACACATAAATGCATCTATTGAAGAAATTTCTGCTCCGCAATCTTTGCATTTGTAAGCTAGATTAGCATCATTAATTGTGCATCCGCCTAATATAATTTCATCTTTTATGGACTTCTCTATATATTCTTCTGATGGATACCCATATACTATCTGAAGAAGTTCACTTGAACCGCATTCATTACATCTAACTCTATATTTCTCACCACCCTCTGTAAAATAATAATTAGTTTTGTCTCTAAGATGTTCTGTCATTATTACCACCTCCGACATGTTTATGGTAACAATATACACTTTTTACATTATATTATCAACTCTACCTCATCTCAAGAACTACTTCCATTTCACTTATTCGCTATTGCTCTATCTGAAGCAATAATCACATAAACTACTGCATTTTTATTTTTATAGCCAATTTTTTACTCTCTTTGACATTAAAAAATAGCGGGTAGCGCTATTAAATCTGTTACTAGTCAAAATAAAATGAATAACCGCATAAATATAAAAAAGCTCAACGGCAATTCGTTGACCTCTTACTATTTAAATATAATGCGGTATGGGAGAGATTCAAACCCTCAGTACGGTATTAGCATACACACGATTTCCAGTTGAATTTTTGCTTGTTTTTTGCATATAACGATGTGCTGCGTAATGTCATGTAATCCTTTATATTCAATGCATCCAGTGATTTATGTATCAGCTTGTATCACCTATTTTTAGGGGGCATTTTATAATTTTGTTATCAAAATGTTATCAAATTTTCCCTTAAGCTGTTCTCTTGTTTTTCCATATATTGCCGTAATGAGTGCCATGTGACTTGCGCCATATCATACTCTAAATGTATCATAATATCATTTGATTCATTTAATTGATACATTTATAAATTAATAGTATCGAGCAAATGTATCAAATGATATTTTATGATTCATTCTTCTCAAGGTAATAAAAAGCACTTCTACCAATTCCACTTAGTCTTACATTATCTTGTTCAAGCTCTTTCATAAGCCGATGAACTTGCTGTCGATCTAGTTCTGTTATTTGTCTTATCTCTGAATTTGTTAAATTCCGCTCTTTGAGAATTGATAATACCCTTACTTTCATTGCTTCTTTGTCTAATCGTCTATCACGGTCATATGATGCTTTTTTCTCAATAGCGTCATATATCAGTCTGCTAAGAGTATAATACTTCCCTTTAGATTGACCTCCAGATTGGAGAAGCTGAAGATTATTTTCCATATACTTTAATAACTCTCTAGCCTGGTCAATACTTCTTTGGCAAATTCTTGACGCTGTAAATGTATCCATCTCCCTATGTCTGATCAAATAATTCAATACGATAAGGTGGTCAACATCAATGTTTAAGCCCTTTTCATTCAAATCCTTTATTACCTGCCTGAAGGACGGTACAATAGAGGATGCCATTATGGTTAATTCTACAGTATCGCCAATTTCTCTATATTGTGGCGGTTCTTTTCCTTCCATTAATAGTGATTTATATATTCTGGGTACGCCTAAATTTGACCGGTTGACTAGTCTAAGCTTATCCAATAAATCTGCAAGATGTCCATTTCTTGCAACCGGAGGATGATGCAAAATATTATCCGGAGTTATGCCGCCTATAAAGTTGCCTGCATTTGTTAATATCATTTTATCAGGATAACTCTTCAGCATTACAGCTCCTGGCACTCTGTAATCTCTATGAACAAAAGCATTCAGCAAAGCTTCTCTCAAAGCAACTTTAGGGTACACGCTATATTCAGGATGTAAGAACCCCACTTCAATTGTAGTCGTAGGATTCTCAGCAGCCATATATCTTTCAATTTCATGTAGAGCAAGTGGAATTGCATGATTACCATCATCTTTTATTGCATACTCCGTAGTGCTTAACATTTTCCTGAATGCCCAATGATGATTCGGTATATATTTGACAATTGTTTCATTATTACCAACTATCAATAATCCACCGAAGGTTAGATTACCGTTTCTAATAGCTCCTATAGAGTTTAACAGATCTTCATCCGACATATTATTCAATGTCTCTGGTACACGCTCCTGAGACATCATTGTTCTAATTCTCTCCATAGCAATAGGGGACACAACATTCTTCCAAGACAAATCTAAAGTATTAATAGTATAATCAAATGTTCCACTTACTTCAAGCATTTGCCTTCGCAATGTTCCAGTCATTGGTACACATTCTTTTCCTATTCTTATAGTCGCTGCTCCGTTACTTTCTGTATAAGGAGGCATACCAGGAAAC
>JAQUTA010000029.1 GCA_028709965.1 Lutispora sp. | reverse complement strand
GTTTAAGAAATGAAGTATGAAAATTAGATTATGGGTTATGAACATTAGATGAGATATTCTGAGAAACATTTGAAGTATTTTGACTGATTTATTATCAATGTTTATGACTACATTATACAAGGAGGAAGAACAATGAGAGTTGCATATGTATTTGAATCATTGCATGCAAGAGAAATTCTAGAAAACATGATCATTCCACAATTGGAAAAAGGTAATCACGGTGCAGAAGTAGCTGGTATGATGTTCTTTTTTGATAACACATATATGTTACATAAAGATTGCGATATAGCTAAGAGATTAGCTGCAATCAGCCAAAAAACAGGAATGCTTTTGATGGCATGTGATAGATGCTGCTATCAAAGGGAAATAGATGACAAATTAATTAATTCGGCAGGAATAGGTTGTTTCCCAAATCTATATGCTGCATTAGGCGGAGCAAATATAGACCAAGTTATAACGCTTTAATAAAAATATTCGGGCAGAACTTGTATCTGCCCTTTAATGATGGAGGAAGGTATGGGTCAAAATATACAAGGAAAATTCAATGCAGCACAAAATGAGATTAGATTGGCGATTATGGAATTCATTATTAATGAAGGCAGACCCTTTAATATAGAAACAGATGGATTTCATGCTTTGAAAAACATTAAACTTTCAACTATCAATGATTTTCACGGAATAATTGATATATTAGCTTCAAAGGATGGATTGGTAGCAGATGAGGAGCAGGATGTTAATTTTATTTATCCAGTGTCTGCTTTGGAAACCAGACACAAAGTAACCTTGGCAGATGGTCGAAATTTTTATGCAATGTGCGCCATTGATGCAATAGGTGCAACCTTCACCTTTCATCAAGATACAGAAGTGCATTCTGTCTGTAGTGTATGTGAGGAAGAGGTATATGTAAAAATGCAAGATGGAAAAGCTGTTGCACATAACCCGAATAATCTACATGCTTTGACCTTTAAGCTTGAAGAGCTTGTAAACTGGGCAGGATCATGCTGAAATGCTATGAACTTCTTCTGTACTGAAGAAGAATTTAACTCATATTGTAAAGACATGGAATTAGATGTGAGTACTGTAATCAAGGCAGATATCAAACTAGCTGTTGATGAAGCAAAAGATACATTTTTAGTATAGTTATTGAAAAGCGTTACCAGATATAAGGAGTGATATATTATGATGACATTGCCGGAACGATTTAACGAATTTGCAGAAGCGCGTCGTAATGGTTTTTTGAAAGTCATGGAGTTGAAGGAAAGCGGTGCCAATATCTGTGGAAGCTTTTGTCAGTATGCTCCTGCAGAGGTTATTTACGCTGCTGGACTTTACAAAGTAGGTCTATGTGGCAAAAGCAGTGAACCAATAGCGACAGCAGAAACGCACTTACCTGCGAATTTGTGTCCGCTTATAAAGTCAAGCTATGGCCATGCGCTGGAACAGAGTTGCCCATATTCCTATTTTTCTGATATCGTCGTGGGGGAGACTACCTGCGATGGTAAAAAGAAAATGTATGAAATGCTTGGAAAGCTCAAACCGATGCACGTAATTCATCTGCCCAACGTTCCAGATAGAGAACGCTCGCTAGATGCTTGGGTCATGGAAATTCGTCATTTTAAGGAAGTTTTGGAAGAGCGTTTTGAAGTTGAGATCACTGACGAAAAACTACGTGAAGCAATTAAATGGGGTAATAAGGAACGCATTCAGGCAGCGCGCATATACGAGCTTGGACGATACGATCCGCCTGCCATAACTGGAGTTAACATGCGTAATATTATGGACGGTGAACAGTATATGTTCAACAGATACGAAAAATATGAAAAGCTTAAGCAGATTTTAGACGACTGCGAAGAGAACTGGAAAAACGGAAAGGGTCCTTACAAGCCGGATGAACATCCGCCGCGTATTCTGATTTCCGGTGCTGGATTGGGTGGTGTTGCCAAAAAGAGCATAGACGTTGTCGAAGAACTTGGCGGAGCTATCGTTTGCTACGAGGGATGCAGCGGTATCGTTTCCCGCCGACGTCTTATCGATGAATCCGAAGATAGAGATCCAATTGTCTGCATCGCAGAAAAGTACTTAGAGGTTCCTTGTGCAGTTATGTCTCCAAATTCCAAACGTATGACTCAGGTTGCAGCAACAATCGCAGAATGGAATGTTGAAGGTGTTGTTAACATAACACTTCACTCCTGCCATCCGTTTGGCATCGAGTCATGTAATATCGCCAAGGTGTGTGACGAGTGTGACACTCCGTATCTTCACATAGAAACTGATTTTTCTTCAGGTGACTTGGGACAGATACGTACTCGTATCGAGGCATTCCTGGAAATCATAAAATCGAGGAGGTGATGTAACAGCAATGGCTAACGAAGCAAATAGAGATATGAATCGAATGCTGCAAGCGACTAAGATAACGGACAATCGTAACTTCCGAAACATGGTTGGCAAAGGTTACTATTTTTCCTTCTTTATCGCATTGTTGATTCTGGCTACTATTTGGTACTTTGCAGCGCATAAGATCAATAAAGTCTTTATATTCCCATATTTGGAAAGTGTTATTAGTGAGTTAATATTTGCATTTACCGACCTGCACGTCCTGAGGAACATCGGAATAACACTGCGTCGTGTGTTGGTAGGGGTTTATTATGCAACGTTTATAGGATTCCCACTAGGTATGCTAATGGGCTATTCACCCTTTGTAATGCGCACCATTGCACCATTCATAAACTCACTGCGGCAGATACCCACAACTACTTGGGTCCCGCTGGCAATAGTGTGGTTCGGTTTGGGTGATGGTCCTACGATTTTCGTTATAATGTTTCATGCAATTTTCACCATCATCTTGAATACGGTATCAGGTGTGCAAAGTATCAGCTTAGATTATTACAATGCGGCTCGTAGTATGGGTGCCACAACATTAGACGTGGTCAAAGATGTCGTGCTTCCCGGATCACTCTCGGGTCTTATCACCGGTATGCGTATCGCTCTGGGTGCGGCATGGATGTCCGTTGTCTGAGCTGAGTTCATTGCAACAAATTCCGGCTTTGGCTATATAATCAAGATGGCACAAACAGAAATGATGACCGAAAAGGTTATGGCCTACATGGTATTAGCCGGTGTTCTAGGTTTTGCGCAAGACAGGGTTTTGCTCGTAATCGAGACATTCCTGCTGAGGTGGAAACGGTAATATGGAAGTTTTCCGTATCATGTTGCAGTGACGATTTCCCGTGAGGAAATAGAAGAAATCTAGTTAAAATATTAAAAATAATTTTAGGAGGGAATTTATACTATTATGAAAAGAAGAGTATTTGCATGCTTTCTTGCTATTGTGATGTTGACTGCTATCATAACTGGATGTCACGACAGCAGCACCAAGACAAACGTTGTGAAAGTCAATTATGACGTCAATAAAGAAGTCGCCCCCTATCTAAAAAATCTGCCCGAGATCCCAGAGGCAGACAAGGACTATGTAATCCAAATGGGATATAACGACTGTGATCACATGGTCGCCGCTATTATTGGTGAACAAGCCGGTATCTATAAAGCGCTTGGAATGAATGTTGTTGTTACCAAGAGCGGCAAGACTGCCGCTGCCATGGCTTCTGGTGATATGGTTTGCGGTTACTCCGGCTTCAGTTCAATGGTAAAAAACGCAAACAAAGGAGCTCCTGTATTTATGCCTGCAGGAAGCCATCTGGGCGGATCCAAATATTTTGTCATTAAAAGTGATATTAATTCTTCAGAAGAAATAATAGGAAGCAGGATAACCGTTACGGAGGACGATATGTATTCTCCCTATTGGCTAAGTTACTGCGAGCAGGTTGGTATTCCAACCGATTACACCAAATATCAAGGCGTTGATATGAACGACGATGATGCTATAATTGCTATGAAGGCCGGTCAGTTGGATGGCTATATGTGTTGCGATCCCTTTGGGAGTATAGCTGAGATGGAAGGCTTCGGCAAGATCATCGGCACTGAGTGGGGCGCCCATGTTTCAGATGACTTGGAGAATGGCTGGGGTTTACACTGCGGTTACTTTATTAACACTGATTTTGCTAAGGAACATCCTGAATTGACCACTCGTTTGGTATTAGCGCACTGCTTAGCAATTAAGTATATGTATAAGCATCCATACAACTCCGGTATGATGTTCGCTGATGGCTTTGGTGTAAAACCGGATGTAGGTCTACGTACCATCTACATCAAGACCTGCGCCGAAGGACGTACTCTTTGTTGGGACGTCAGCGATGCAAACATAAAGAACTACAAGGATTATTGGGAGAGCTTTGGTATCCCTGAGGACAAGATACCTGAAGTAAAGGACCTTCCGACTTTCCTCGACCTCTCTTACCTGAAAGCATGCGGTATTGAGAGCTTTAAGAGCTTTATAGAAGATAACAAAATTAACGAAACCTTCCCAATTCGTGACCCTTATCTTACATGGCTGGAAAAGGCAGAAACTATTGACGGTATTGATCATTCCAGCACTGTAGGGAAGACTGTAGAAAAGTGGAATAATAACGAAGTAGTAACTAAACTGACTCCAAAAAAATAATTTTAAGACTATGCGTCCATGACGATTTAAAGGAGTATCATAATTATGGAAGATTTGTTTTGTGTAATTGCATTTAGCAACACCCATGCAGCAGTGACGGTTCAAAAGACACTTAGTGAAAGCGGCTATCGCATTTTTATGATGCCAACATTGCGAGAGATCACGGCAGGTTGCGGTCTTTCTGTTAGGTTTTCGCCCAATGATCTTTCTGAGATACAAAAGGCTGTTTCCTACATGAATATAGAACCGTCGCTGCATCAGTTTTATATGGTCGATACTCGTATGGGTAGATGTCAAATTTCCAAGCTTGATTAATGTAATACGATTTGTATTCGCCAAATACTGACGCTTTTAAATCGTTTTTAAATTTAATAATAGGTAATAGTATAAATACTATTACCTATTATTATTTTACGCAAAATATTCGATTCGGAAATGAAATTATCACAAATCGAACCTGAGGCAAATAAAGCCTTTTACAAAGACTTTGCAAACATCGATGAGCAATAAGACTATATGCATGAATATCTTTCGTTATAAGGCAAAATAAAGCTTCGAATTTAGCGGGACTTTAGTATTAAAGTTATGGGAGTTGCAAAGGTAATAATATATTAATATATATAACAAAAGGCAGTAAATACTGCCTTTAAAAATACTTAATTTGAATTTATTTAGTATTTGATTTTAAAAATGGCAGGGATGCAGCGACTCGAACGCTGAACCAACGGTTTTGGAGACCGCTACTCTACCAATTGAGCTACACCCCTAAAGACAATATCAATTATATAAAAAATTATATAGTATGTCAATAGATGAATACAGCAAAGTTGTAATTATTATAATGTAACCTATAAAAAATAAACAAAAATAATTTTCATAGAAATATTAAAATTAGCAGGAAAAACCTCTCTTCTCGTCGAATATATAATTGCGCTAAATATACATTTCGCGCTATTCAATAAAAAGAGAGGTGTAAACATGGATACTCTTCCTGTAATAGCTAAAGACTTTTTAGAATACATGGAAACTATTCGCGGTAAATCGAAAAAAACTGTTCAAGGCTATTCTTATGACCTTGCACTGTTCTTTAAGTATATGAAAATAAAAAGAAATATTGTATCAGAAGATATTCCTTTTGAAGAAATAAGGATTAATGATATTGATAGCTATTTTATAAGAACAATTGGGTTAAATGACCTCTATTCTTTTATATCCTTTGCAGCCAATGAAAGAAACAATTTTAATTACGCCAGAGCCAGAAAAGTAGCTTGTCTCCGTTCATTTTTCAAATTTCTTCATACAAAAGCAAAAATTATTGATGATAATCCTGCTTTAGAGCTAGAACCCCCAAAAATAAACAGCAGACAGCCGGTTCATCTATCTTTAGATGAAAGCAAAGCTCTTTTAAAGGCTGTAGATGGTCCTTTTAGGGAAAGGGATTACGCCATACTAATACTTTTTTTAAACTGCGGTCTAAGACTATCTGAGCTTGTAAGCATTGATTTAGATAAAATAAATGGTGACACATTAAGAGTTATTGGTAAAGGTAACAAGGAGCGAACAGTTTACTTAAATGATGCTTGTATTAAAGCAATTAATGATTATCTTAAAGTAAGAATCACCGAAGGAGTAGCAGAAAACGATAAGAAGGCTCTTTTCATTAGCAGATTTAAAGTAAGAATCAGCCCCAGGACGGTTCAAGAACTCGTAAAGAAATATATAAAAAATGCAGGGCTTGATGATAATAAATATTCCCCTCATAAGCTTAGACATACTGCAGCTACTCTTATGTATAAATATGGCAATGTGGATATAAGAGCATTACAGCAGATACTTGGTCATGAGAGTGTAGCAACAACTCAAATATATACTCATATAGATGATGAAAGATTAAGGCAAGCTATAAAGTCAAATCCTTTATCAGAAGAGCGTCAAAAAACCGATTAATTTACATAATAAATATTATGTAAATTAATCGGTAAACTTCTTATCGCCTTCATTTATATCTATGCTATAAGTTTCGCTATATTTCCAATTATGCTGAAGCTTTTCAATATCTTCTTCACAGTCTTCCTCTATTATTACGTCATCAATATCAATTCCAACATAATCTGCATTTTCATCTATGCACTTACAGCAGTTATCACATATTTTATTTTTATCCAAATCGCAAATATTGCACTCTCCGCATTCAATGCAATATCTATCATAAAGTATACATTCTTTATCGAAGGAAGCCAACAGCAAACGCCCCTTTACTAAGATATTATATCACTAAATATATCACAAAGGATTTGATTAGTAAATGGGCATATAAATAAGCTGACCAGGTTTTATATTAATTGATTGAAGGTCATTAAATTCTATGACTTTACTTATATAATAACGTATATCCATGTCTCTCTCAACATATTTTAATGACAATGTCCAAAGTGTGTCCCCACTGCTGACATAAACTGTATCAACTGATATTTCTGACAGCCCTCTAGCATCCACTTTGAATGTATAAAAAACGATAAAAATAAATACTAATAGAATCGTTAAAAATAAATAAAATCTAGTTCTATTGATTATTCTATATTTTCTCTGTCTACTGCTTTCCATCATTAAATCCTCCTAACGTAGAACATATGTTCTAATCATATAATAACCGAACATATGTGCGTTGTCAATATATTTACGAACATTTGTTTGATTTTTATGTTATATCTTGTTATAATCAAAATATAAATAAGTTACCATAATAATTTTAATTAAAGGTTGTGAATATTCATGAATATAGATAATTTAAGCAGTAAACAAATTGAAGTTTTAGATTTTATAAAAAAAGAATTGGTCTCTAAGGGTTATCCTCCATCAGTCAGAGAAATATGTGAGGCTGTGAATTTAAAATCTACATCTACTGTCCATGGCCATCTGGAAAGGCTTGAAAAAAAGGGCTTTATAAGACGTGATGCCACTAAACCTAGGGCTATAGAAATACTAGATTCTAATAATTTTATGTTTCCCAGAAAAGAAATGGTTGAATTACCCATCGTAGGAAAGGTTACTGCAGGACAACCTATACTAGCCCAAGAAAATATCGAAGATACTTTCCCAGTGCCTGTAGATTTTGTTGGAAATGATGTTTCCTTTATACTGGTGGTAAAAGGTGATAGCATGATAAATGCAGGGATACTTGATGGTGACTATGTAATAGTACTTAAACAATCATATGCTAAAAGTGGTGATATTGTAGTTGCCCTTATGGAGGATGAAGCCACAGTTAAACGTTTCTATAAAGAAAAGGATCATTTTAGATTACAGCCAGAAAATCCTATATATGAGCCCATTATTACCGATAACTTATCTATTGTCGGAAAAGTAACAGGAGTACTTAGGAAAATAAGATAGTTTAAAAGGGAAACTTTCTGGATAAGTTAGCAGCTTTTTTAATAAAGAAGATATGTAATAATATACATATCTTCTTTATTAAATATATTTATTTCTAAGTTATAAAACAATTAAATTTTCTTTAAGTAGTTCTTGAATAGCGAATAGAATGCCAATTTTTGCATGATCATAAGTAATACCGCCTTGCAAATATGCTATATAAGGTGGTCTAACAGGTGCATCAGCACTTAGCTCTATAGAAGCACCCTGTACAAATCCTCCTGAAGCCATTATAACCTGATCACTGTATCCAGGCATATCCCAAGGTTCAGGACTGACAAAGGAATCCACAGGAGAACCGGCTTGTATTCCTCTGCAAAATGATATTAAAGCCTTTCTATCATGAAATTTTATAGCTTGTATTATATCACTTCTGCTTGAATCAAAGCTAGGATTTACTTCATAACCAAGAGCAGAGAAAATTTTAGAACAGAATACTGCTCCTTTAACCGCCTCTGAAACTACATGGGGAGCTAAAAACAATCCTTGGAACAACAATCTAGTAATCCCTAAGGTTGCTCCGCATTCCTTGCCAATTCCAGGAGCTATCAGCCTGTCGGCAGCCATCTCCACATATTTTCCTTTACCTGCAACATAGCCACCTGTAGGAGCAATACTGCCTCCAGGATTCTTAATTAAGGAACCTGCTATTATATCTGCACCCTTTTGAGTTGGTTCATAAAAATCTAAAAATTCGCCATAACAATTATCAACCATGCAGCAGATTTCAGAGTTCAGGGATTTTACAAAGCTTATACCTTCTTCAATCTCTTTTAGACTTAAAGATTTTCGCCATGCATAGCCTGTAGATCTTTGTATCAATACTAATCTGGTTTTGGGATTAATACTGTTTTTAATACCATCATAATCAAAGCTGCCATTTTTTAATAAGTCTACCTGTCTATATGTAATATTGTAATCTCTCAAGCTTCCGCTGATAAGATTATTAATTCCAATAATGTTATCCAAAGTATCATAGGGTTTGCCTGTTATTGCTAGGAGCTCATCACCTGGTCTCAAAATTCCATAAAGGCAAAGTGATAAGGCATGAGTACCTGATACTATATTAGGTCTCACCAAAGCATCTTCGCATTGAAAAACATCCGAATATACTTTATCTAATGTTTCTCTTCCTATATCTCCATATCCATATCCGGTGGAATAATTAAAATGTATATCACTCAATCTATTTTTGTGCATACTGTCTAAAACTTTATACTGATTATATTCTCTTATTTCTTCAATAAATGAGAATTGACTTTTAACTTCTTCCTCACACCTTTGAGCCAAACTGACAATTCTATTATCAATATTGAAATTATTTATTAAATAATCCTTTGTAATATTATGCATCTTTTCACCTTAGTCTTGCTTGCTGCTATTTTCTGCAGATTTATCAGTAAAAGTAAAGTTTACAGGTTTTTGAGGTATCAAAGTGGAAACAGCATGCTTATATACCAACTGTTGTTTTCCGTCTCCATCTAATATTATTGTATAGTTATCAAATCCCTTAACTACCCCTTTCAGCTGAAAACCATTTATCAAGTAAACAATAATTGGTGCACGCTCTTTTCTCACTTGATTTAAAAAAACATCTTGCAAGTTTATGGTTACCTTATTCATTTCAACCCCTCCAATAATAAATAACTTGAATTACTAAACATATATATTTAAGAAAAAATTTCCTTTAGCTATATATATTATTATATTAATGACTGATATTTATTCTATATTAAACTAATTTTTCCTGCTGCATATCTTATAATATTTTCTACTATATGATCAAAACAAGGATAATTATCAACATTTATCCAAAACACTCTTTTGTCATTTCTAAACCATGTAAGCTGTCGTTTTGCAAATCGTCTTGTATTCCTTTTCAATAAATTTATTGCTTCCTCCAGAGAATATATACCTTGTATGTATTCAATAATTTCCTTATATCCTAATGCTTGAAGAGCTGTACAATCTTTACTATAACCCATCTCCATCAATTTTCTAACTTCATCTATAAGACCACTCTGAAGCATCTGATCCACCCTATTATCAATTCTATCATACAATTTGCTTCTTTTCATATTAAGGCATATATAAACATACTCATACTTACAAGGTTGTTGCTTTGACATGAGTTGAAAATATGATATAGGCTTACTTGTATGCTTATATACTTCTAGTGCTCGTATAATCCTTTTGAGATCATTAGGATGTAATTTATTATAAGATACTTCATCAACATCCTTCAACATATTGTGAACATATTTATTTCCTTTTTCAATAGAAATTCCCCTCATTTTACTTCGATAGTCTTCATCAATAATAGAATCAGTAAAATCTAAATTATTGAGTAAAGAGTTTATATATAGACCTGTGCCTCCTGCAATTATAGGCAGGTTTCCTTTGGCATTTATCTTGTCGATATATTTCTCAGCTTTTTCTCTGAATAATGCTACACTAAAGCTCTCGTTCGGGTATAGTTCATTCAGCATATAATGCTTTATGCCCTCCATTTCATCCTTGCTTAACTTAGCAGTACCAATATCCATGTATTTATAAACTTGAGCAGAGTCTGCTGATATTATTTCACCGGATATTTTTTTGGCCAATTGTATAGCAATACTGCTCTTTCCCACTGCCGTAGGGCCAGCTATTATGCATAATTTTTGCTTCAAATCCATCACCTTATATAATTCTTTTAAATTTTTTTTCTATTTCATTTTTACCTAGCGTTATTACAGTAGGTCGCCCATGGGGACAAGTATAGGGTTGTTCTGTATTAAATAGCTTAGTGATAAGCTCTTCAATTTCTTTATTAGTCAAGCTCTCCCCAGCTTTTATTGCAGATTTGCACGCCATTTGTATTATGGTTTTTCCATAGATGGCAGAAAAATCTTTTCTATATTCATTAATGGTATCTAATAATTCAGATATCATAGCTCCAGAACAAGGTTGACCCAATATAATGGGAACCTGGCGAACAGCTAAGGAATTTTCTCCGAAAAATTCTATATCAAAGCCTAACTGGTTTAATATATCGATGCCTGCCTCTACTAAATTTTTTTCTTTGGGAGTAAGCTCAATAATAATTGGCATTAAAAGAGGTTGCTGATCAATGTTTTTTTGCTTACTTCTAATCATCAGTTCTTCATAGATTATTCTTTCATGGGCTGCATGCTGGTCTATCATCATAAAGGTATCATCTTTTTGATATATTATATAAGTATTAAATATCTGTCCAATTATAAGACCGGAAGATGATACATATCTTTTCTCCGTTTTATTAATCAGCATCCCATCATTTGCGTTCTTACTGAATATTTCCGTTACACCAAGGGCTTTTTCTATAGCAGGTAGCATATTCATAGTATCGTATTTAACGTCATTCAGATTGTGAATTTCTTTTACACCAAAGCTATTTTTATCTTTAAAACTTTCAGTATATGGAGTTTCATTGCTGGTGAGAACCTGGGTTAAAGAATAATAAATCAGATTAAAAATACTTTTATTATCAGAAAACTTCACTTCAGCCTTTGTAGGATGAACATTTACATCAATTTTGTCAGGTTCAATGCTTATATTTAGTATGGCAACAGGAAATCTATTATTCATCAATAAAGACTTATAAGCTGTCTTGACTGCTTCTTTTAACATATTATTTCTTACCATTCTATTATTTATTGAGAAAATTATATAAGTTGAATTGCCTTTAGAAAACTCTGGCTTAGCTATATAACCATCAATTGACAATAATTCATTGGAGTAAGTTACAGGCAACATCATCTTGGCTGCTTTTATACCAAATATGCATTGTATCACTGAAAGCAGATCCCCATTTCCAGGTGTATGAAAAATTACTTTATCATCTACTATGTACTTTATTGCCACATGGGTATTAGAAAAAGCAATTTTCTCTACTGTATCAGAAATATAGTTTAATTCAGTCCTATCACTTTTTAAAAATTTTAAGCGGGCAGGTGTATTATAAAACAAATTTTTAACCTTTATACTCGTGCCTATAGAACTACTAATATCTTTATTTTCAATTATTTTACCGGCTTTGATTAGCAAATTGCTGCCAAGAATATCATTTCCTGATTGGCTTTCAAGCTCTATATCTGCCACCGCAGCAATACTAGACATAGCCTCCCCTCTAAAACCAAGAGTTCTGATTTTTATAAGATCATCAATATCTTTTATTTTGCTGGTAGCATGTCTCTCAAATACGTGTGGCAAGTCATCCTTCATTATGCCCAGTCCATTATCGGATATGGAAATCAATGACTTTCCACCTTCTTTTACCTCAATAGTAATTGAAGTGGCTTCTGCATCAATAGAATTTTCCACTAATTCCTTAACTACTGAAGCCGGCCTATCAACAACTTCACCGGCAGCAATCTTATTTATGGTATCTTCATCCAACAGAATTATTTTACCCATATAATCCTCCATAGATCTTAAAATTAGTCAGAAGATGTCTTCAACTTTTCTTTTAACTCACATATCTTATTTAAGGCTTCAATCGGAGTCAAGTTATCCAGATCAAGACTTTTAATCTCTTCAGCTAATTGATAAATATTATAATTAAAAAGATTTAGCTCTTCTTCTTTTGCTTTCTTAATTTTTTTATTTTTTGGCTTTGACGTTATCGTCACTTGAGTATTTTTTTCGGATTTATCTAATACCTCTAAAATATCGTAGGCTCTATCCAATATTTCTTCGGGAACTCCAGCTAGTCTTGCTACATGTATACCATAGCTGCCGCTGATGCTTCCCCTTTTGATTTTTCGCAGGAAAATAATATCCTTCCCTTTTTCCTCTACAGCTATATAATAATTTTTTACTCCGGGCAATTTACTTTCCAATTCAGTTAGCTCATGGTAGTGTGTAGCGAATAAGGTCTTGCAACCTAATTTGGTTTTATCAGAGATATACTCAACACTGGACCAGGCAAGACTTAGACCGTCAAATGTACTTGTACCTCTTCCTATTTCATCTAGGACAACCAAACTATTTTCTGTAGCATTATTGATTATATTAGCCAACTCCGTCATTTCGACCATAAAAGTACTCTGGCCTGAAGCTAGATCATCGGATGCACCTACACGAGTAAAAATCCTGTCAACTACTCCTATTTTAGCATAAGATGCAGGCACATAACATCCTATCTGAGCCATAAGAACAATAAGAGCAATCTGCCTCATATAAGTAGATTTACCTGCCATATTTGGTCCAGTAATAATTAAAAGTCTGTTTCCATCACAATCCAATAAAGTATCATTGGAAACAAAGCCACCTTTGATGTCTTGCTCTTCAACTACAGGATGACGACCCTCCTTAATATTTATATCATCAAAAACTCCTGCAATAGGTTTAATATATCCATTATTTTGCGCTACTTCAGCAAAGGAACATAGACAATCCAGAGTTGCTAATAGCTGGGCTGTTTCTTGTATCCTTTCTATATGATATCCTATTTCTTCTCTTATTTTTATGAAAGTTTCATATTCAAGATCAATAAGCTTTTCATCGGCATGTAAAACAACTTCTTCAAGTTCTTTTAACTCAGGAGTTATATACCTCTCTGCATTTGATAAGGTTTGTTTTCTTATATAATCTTCTGGAATATTAGCAATATTAGCCTTTGTTACTTCAATGAAATAACCAAAAACTTTATTGTAGCCTATCTTTAAGGACTTAATTCCTGATTTTTGTCTCTCTTTTTGCTCCAGTTCAATAATCCATTGTTTACCATTCGTTGATGCCTTTTTGTATTTATCAATTTCTTCATTATAATCCTCTTTTATTAGATTACCTTCCTTGATGCTAAAGGGGGCTTCTTCATTTATAGAAAGATGGATAATTTCATATAAATCTTTAAGCTCATCAAAATTTTCATAGGCTATTTTGAGTATAGCACTATTAAAATTCGAAAGGACCTCCTTAATATAAGGTAAATTTACTAAGGAATTTTTGAAAGAGATCAAATCTTTAGCATTTGCACTGCCCAAAGCAATTCTGCTTCCTAATCTTTCAATATCATATATTGAATTTAAATACTCTTTTAATTCCTCCCGAAGCAAAAATTTGTTGAATAATTCTTCTACAGAATCTAATCTATTATTGATCTCTTCTACAGATAAAAGGGGTTTTTCTACCCATTGCCTAAGCATTCTAGCTCCCATTGAGGTTCTCGTTTTATCAAGAACTGATAACAAGGCACCCTTCTTACTTCTATCTCTAATGGTTTCACAAAGCTCCAGATTTCTTCTTGTATTTTGATCTAAAATCATATAATTAGAAATACTATATAACTTTATTCTTTTTATATTATATAATGAGTTTTTCTGAACTTCATCCAAATAAAGCAACAGCGAACCTGCTGACTTAATAGAGGTTTCATTTTCTAGCCCGAGACCCTCTAGTGTCTCAACTTTAAACTGTCTTTTCAGTCTCTGAGTGCATTCGTAGAAATCATAATATCTTTTATCAAGAACTGATATAGTCTGATATGTCTCCTCTAGGCTTTCTAGGCTAATATTTAACAGAATCTCTGAGGGACTTATTCTATTTATTTCATCAATTGCTATATTCCATTTTTTTTCATCTATAGAAGTGGAGAAAAATTCCCCAGTTGATAAATCTATATAAGATAATGATATGTACGAATTAGAAATATAAATAGACATCAAATAATTATTTATCTTATCATCAAGCATAAGGCTGCTCGTTATTGTACCGGGCGTTATGACTTTAACAACCTCTCGCCTGACTATACCTTTTGCTAATGCAGGGTCCTCAACTTGCTCACAAATAGCTACTTTATAATTGTTTTCAATCAGTTTGCCAATATATGAATCTGCAGCATGGTATGGTATACCACACATAGGTGCCCTTTCTTCCATGCCACAATCCCTTCCTGTAAGAGTAATTTCTAGAACTTTTGAAGCTGTAATGGCATCGTCAAAAAACATTTCATAAAAGTCCCCAAGTCTGAAGAAGAGAATTTTATCCGTATGCTGTTTTTTAATTTCAAAGTATTGCTGCATCATTGGTGTCAATTGAGACATACCCTCACCTCTCTCCCAATATATCAATTATAACAAAAAAGCATGTATAAAAAAACCAGAGATTAACTCTGGCTTTTTATATTTTCTATTAGTTCTCCATGTAATGACCAGGAAAATACACCTGTTACTTTTACATTGACCAGATCACCGATATTTGTGTCTTTTCCTTCAAAATTAATAATCTTGCCGGTTCTGGTCCTTCCTGTCAATATGTCTTTATTTGTCTTACTGGGACCATCCACAAGAACCTCATAAACATTCCCTCTATATCCTTCATTTATATTTCTAGAAATCTGATTTTGAACTTCTATCAGCCTATCAAAATTTTTATGTTTTTCATCTTCTCTTATTTGATTTTCCATCCTTGCAGCAGGAGTTCCTTCTCTCTTTGAATATATAAAAGTAAAAGCTTGATCGAATCTGACCTTCCTTACTACATCCAAAGTTTCTTCAAAATCTATTGCTGATTCTCCAGGAAAACCAACAATAATATCTGTTGTCAATGCTATATTAGGCATTGCCTTTTTTACCTTGCTGACTTTTTCCAGATACTCTTCTTTTGTATATACTCTATTCATGGACTTTAAAATCTTGTTGCTTCCTGCCTGAAAAGGAAGATGTAAATGCTCGCATACTTTATTACACTCTTTTATAGCTAAGATCAACTTATCAGATAGATCCTTTGGGTGTGAAGTCATAAACCTTATGCGCTCTATGCCTTCTATTTCGTTAACTTTATATAAAAGATCGGCAAAATCGATATTTATTCCTAGGTCTTTTCCATAAGAATTAACATTCTGACCTAGGAGAGTCACTTCTTTACAACCACCTTCAGCAAGTTTATATATTTCATCAACTACATTTTCCGGTTTACGGCTTCTTTCTCTCCCTCTCACATAGGGAACTATGCAATAAGAACAAAAATTATTACAGCCATACATGATAGTAACCCAAGCTTTATGTTTTTCCTCCCTGTCAACAGGCAAGTTCTCAACTATAACTCCTTCACAATCCATAATATCTACAAGAGTACATTTTTCATGAAAGGCTTTCTCAAATATCTCAGGAAATTTATAAATATTATGGGTTCCAAATATCAAGTCTACATGCCTATACTTTTTTTTTATCATCTCCACGGCATGTTTTTGCTGCATCATACAACCGCAAACACCTATGATAAGCTCTGGCCTTGATAATTTTAAATTCTTCAAGGCACCAATATTGCCATAAAGCTTTAATTCAGCATTTTCTCTGACACAACAAGTGTTAAAAAGAATTACATCTGCTTTTTCATTATCATCTGTCTGATTGTAACCCATGTTTTTTAGTATTCCTTTTAGTTTCTCAGAATCAGAATTATTCTGCTGACAGCCATAAGTAATAATTCGAGCAAACTTTTTCTTTCCTGACGAATTATACTCATTTTCATTATTTCGGTTGATTCTTTGAATAATCTCATTTTGTCTTGCCAATTCTTCAGGCAAGATGTAGGTATTTTCTTTTTTTGTCATTTATTCTACCTCTGCTTAGTTTGAAACATTTTCACCTAGATAGGCTTTCCTTATTTCATCATTTTTAAGTAAATCCTGACCTTCACCTTTAAGCTTTATCATACCTGTTTCAATAACATAGCCTATGTGTGCGGTATGAAGTGCTGCATTAGCATTCTGTTCAATCAAAAGTATAGTAACGCCTTGATTGTGGATTTCCTTAATAATATTAAATATATCCTTTACTATCATCGGAGCTAATCCGAGGGACGGCTCATCCATCATCAACAACTTTGGTTTAGACATCAAGGCTCTGCCAACTGCTAGCATTTGTTGTTCACCACCTGATAAGGTTCCGGCCATCTGCCAACTTCTTTCTTTTAATCTAGGAAATAAGTTATAAACCCAATCAAGATCATTTTTTATAGTATTTACATCTTTTCTAAAAAAAGCCCCTAATCTAAGGTTTTCTAAAACCGTAAGGTTAGGAAATATTCTTCTTCCTTCAGGGACTAATGTTATTCCTTTTTTTACTATATCCTGAGTTTTCATGCCAAGCAGATTTACTCCATTATAAGTTATGCTTCCACTCTTTGGTTTAACAAGTCCTGTTATAGCTCTTAAAGTAGTGCTTTTGCCTGCTCCATTTGCACCTACTAAAGTAACAATTTTTCCTTCTTCTACCTCAAGACTTATACCTTTTAAAGCTTCAATTCCACCATATGCAACTACTAAATCCTCAATTTTAAGCATTCTCATCCACCCCCAGATAAGCCTCGATGACTCTTTGATTATTTTGAATTTCCTTGGGACTGCCATGGGCAATAGTAATACCATAATCAAATACATAAATTCTTTCTGAGATTCCCATTACAACCTGCATGTGATGCTCTATCATAAATATTGTAAGATTAAAATCATCTCTTATCTGCCTTATAAACTTCGTAAGGTCTTCAGATTCTGTTGGGTTCATTCCGGCAGCAGGTTCATCTAATAAAAGCAGCTCAGGGCTTGTAGCTAAAGCTCTTGCAATTTCAAGTCTACGCTGTTTGCCATAGGGTAAGGAGCTGGATTTTTCATGTTTTTCATCAGCCAAACCTACAATCTCCAATAGCTCTAAAGACTTTCTCATCATTTTCCTGTCTTCATTTTTATACTTGGGCAATCTTAGCAAAGCTTCAAATACATTGGATTTAATATGAAGATGATTGGCAATCAACACATTTTCTAGGACACTTAAATCCTTGAATAACCTTATGTTTTGAAATGTCCTAGCAATTCCAAGCTTGGTAATTTGATAAGGAGCCATATGTGTTATCTCGCTGCCTTTATAATATATCTTTCCATTTGTAGGCTTATAAACACCCGTTATCATATTAAATGCTGTAGTTTTGCCCGCACCATTCGGACCTATTAAGGCAACAATTTCACCTTTATTTAATGTCAAATTAAAATCCTTGACAGCGGTCAAGCCTCCAAATTGCATTGTAATATTATCACTTCTGAGAATCTCCATTATTTCCTACCCCCTTTTAAGAGAGGTTTTTTCATTGATATTACATTTAAAAATTTGTCCCAACTGAATTCATTAGTTCCCATAAGTCCATGCCTATAAAATAGTACCACTAACATTAACAGTATGGAAAACACAACCATTCTCATCCCTGCCACTCCAGGAATAACAACAAAACCAAGGTTTATTGATTGATCCAAGAAACGTAAGGCTTCTTGTGCAATGGTGACTACAAAAGCGGATATCACAGTGCCTGTAATGCTTCCTATACCACCTAGTACTATGATCAATAATATATTGAAAGTTAAAGTAAATCTAAACATAAGCGGATCTATTGTTCCTAATAGATTACCTAACAGACCTCCGCCTATTCCTGCAAAAAATGCACCTATAGTAAACGATAATACCTTATGTTTAAATAAATCTATTCCCATGCTTTCTGCTGCAATCTCATCTTCTCTGATGGCTTTAAAGGCTCTTCCATAGCTGCTGTTTATCAATAAAATCATGGTCACTATTGTAAATATTGCTATGCCAAAGCTCCACCATAGATTCGTATATGCTGGTATTCCTTTTAAGCCTAATGCACCATTTGTAATAGTTTGAGTGTTGGTAAAAATAACTCTAATAATTTCTGCAAAGCCTAAAGTTGCTATGGCAAGATAATCCCCCTTAAGTCTAAGAGCCGGAGCACCTATCAAAAATCCCACAAGGGCTGTCAAAGCCCCACCAAGCAATAAAGCTGGGAAAAATGGCCATACTACATTACTTAATGGTGCAGCTATTGGCTTTAAGAAAAAGTTTTGAACTTTTGCATTCACAGAAAGAGTAAGTATTGCAGTAACATAAGCCCCTACTGACATAAAACCTGCATGTCCTAATGAGAAAAGTCCAGTAAAACCATTGATCAGGTTCATGCTAAGACCTAAGATTGTGTATATTGCGCATAGATTAAGAATTCTAACCATATAAGCATCCATGTTGTTGTCAGCATAAAATATAAATCCTATCAGCAGGATTAATGATATGGCTGTAAGATAATAGTCTCTTTTTTTCATAATCTACACCTTCTCCGATATTTTTTCTCCCATAATACCCGTAGGTTTTAATAGGAGTATTGCTATAAGAAGTATAAATGCAAAAGCATCTCTATATCCTGTTAAACTCGGGAGTAATGCAACAAGCATAATCTCACCGATTCCAAGGATAAATCCACCGATAACTGCCCCAGAAATGCTTCCTATACCACCTATAACGGCAGCAATAAAACATTTAAGCCCTGGCATAACACCCATTAAAGGTTGTATCTGTGGAAACTTCAATCCCCACATTATTCCGCCTACCGCAGCCAATGCAGAACCTATACCAAAAGTGATTGAAATAGTTCTATCTACGTTTATTCCCATTAATCTAGCCGTCTCATGATCTTTTGAAACAGCCCTCATTGCCATTCCTGTTTTAGTTTTATTAATTAAAAATAATAATGACAAAAGCAGTATTACCGTCACCACGGGTATGATAAACGTCAATCTCTGAATTGAAATATTTCTTATGTGAACCACAGATGTAAACAATGGGATAGTCGGAAAAGCTTTTGGCCTTCCACCAAAAATAACTATAGCAAGGTTTTCAATAAGAAATGATGCACCTATGGCAGATATTAATATAGAAATTTTAGGAGCATCTCTTAAGTTTCTGTATGCAGAAATTTCAACCAACATACCCAGTAAAGCGGTAAGTATTATGGTTATAGGGAAAACAATATACCATTTTCCCCCAAATAAGACACCAAAAAAAGTAAAGTAAGTGGCCATCATAAAAATATCACCATGAGCAAAGTTAATCAATCTCAAAATACCATAAACCATGGTATAGCCAATGGCAATAAGTGCATAGAGGCTGCCTAGAGAAATTCCATTGGTTAAATGTTGCAAGAACATGTCCAATGTCATTTTTATCATATATTCACCACCTAATTCTTTATATTTATTTATATAAATAAGCTTCCATATTTCAGGAAGCTTATTTTACTAAGCCATTAGTCCTTGCTATCTAAATAATTATACTATAGAATTTTTATACGCACAACAGCAAATACATACATTCATACGCCCTATCTACATGATTATATTGTCATTTTTTTCATCTTTTCTTTTAGCCAGAATGTCCAAAACTGTTTTTGCTTCTTTTTTTGTTAAATCTTTAGTATATTCTTTACCTGTTGTTTTTACTATTAACTCTTTCAAATCCTCATTGGACACGTTTATACTTTTAGCAAATGAAAATATATCCGTCAGCAGCATTTTGGAAGCGTTTTCCTTATCATCTTTTTGACTTTGACTTTGACTTTCAACTTCTTCAAAACCTGTGTATTCAACACCGTATCCGGCAAACCTTAAAGCCCTGGCTATAGATCTTGTTTCAGCTAATTCCAGAATAGCATTTGATAAAACTCTGTCTCTTTTAGTAGAAGCATTACCCAATCCATTGTAGCTTCCTTTTTCGGTTCTAACCATAGCTTGAATTATTGCAACTTCCCCATCATAGGAAATAACTTTTGTCTCAATACTCAAATTAGCATTATCTTCATGGGCAAGTCGCAATCTGCCTCCTACCACTGGAAAAAGTTTACCTTGGACTTTTACCAATTCTTCACTTTTGAAATTATTAAGCATTTAATCACCTTCAATTGTTATTTCTTTTATTTTTCTCAAATGCTTTAATAATATTAATAAGATGGAGAATCATTCTATTTGCGATCATTTATGACACTACCAATATCAATAAGTCCAGATTGAATATTTTTCATTTTTTCTGTTAAAATATGAATTTTATTGTAATCCATTTGTTTGGCATTTTCAATAACTGCTTCTTGAAGAGTGTCTAGCATCATTTGAATTTCATTTATTTGCCTTGCTATAGCTTTGTCCTCTGCATATCCTCTTCTAGGAGTCGTAGAAATGGAAGTCATTGCAGATTCAATTTCTACGGTTTGTCCAATGCTTGCAATTTCTACTTTGGTATCAAATTTTTCCTGTAGTGCTTGAGAGAATTCCCTCAATGGTTCTTCCTCTCCATGAGTTAAAAACACTTTTACAGGTTTCTTATCAAAGGTTGAAAACCAATCTAAGAGCCCATTTTTATCAGCATGACCTGATAAACCGTTTAAGCTATAAATATTGCAATTAATATGAATATCTTCACCAAATATTTTTACTTTCTTTTCGCCTTCTAAAATCCTTCTGCCTAGAGTACCTTTAGCTTGATATCCTACAAAAACAACGCTTGAATTGCCTCTCCAAAGATTATGCTTTAAATGATGCTTTATCCTGCCAGCATCACACATACCGCTGGCTGAGACTATTATACTGCTACCTTCATGAAAATTGATTGCTTTTGATTCATCCGCTGTCTTAGTAAAAATAAGATTTGGAAACTCAAAAGGATCATCTCCGCTTCTTATCAATGCTTTAGTATCATCATCGAATAAATTTTGATTATTCTTAAATATATTAGTTGCATTAATAGCTAAAGGGCTATCCACATATACAGGTATGCTCTTTATCTTGGAGAATTTGCTTTCTTTAAGCATATTTAACATATACAATATTTCTTGTGTACGCCCTACAGCAAAAGAAGGTATAACAATATTGCCTCCTTTTTCAATGGTATGAGTAATAATATCTAAAAGAAGTAACATAGTATTCTTTGTTTCCTTGTGAAACCTATTTCCATATGTTGTTTCCATGACTAAATAATCTGCTTCGTCTATCAAAGATGGATTCTTCATTATAGGTATATCTTTGTTTCCCAAATCTCCAGAAAATACAAATTTAATCTTCTCGTCCTTTTCTTTTGCCCATAACTCGATTATAGCTGAGCCCAGTATATGACCGGCATCTCTATATCTTACTTCAATTTCTTCATTTACTTCAATTATATCATCATAATTTATTGGCTCGAAGTATTTCAACGAATTTTCGGCATCAGCAACTGTGTAAAGAGATTCTACCAATGGCTTTCCCGCTCTTAAGCGTTTTCTGTTGATCCACTCTACTTCCATTTCTTGTATAAATCCGCTATCAGGCAACATTATTGAACATAGTTCCGAGGTGGCTTTTGTAGCCAGTATTTTCCCTTTAAAACCTCTTTTAACTAAAAGGGGTATTCTTCCGCTATGATCTATATGAGCATGAGTTAATAAAAGAAAATCAATTTTTGATGGTTCAAAATCAAATACATTCCTATTAAGATCATCTGAGTCTGCATCACCTTGAAACATGCCACAATCAATTAGAATTTTGTGTTTATCAGTTTCTAGCAAAAAGCATGAACCTGTTACCATCTCCGCAGCACCATAAAAGCTAAGTTTCATAATTTCCTCCAAAATTTTATTAATATAAATGACCTACAAACTAAATCTACTTTTTATATTCTTCTAAATATTTAAATATCCTTCTTTTTTGTACTAATTTCACAATTTATAGTTATGGTATTGACTTTAATGCTACTAAAGTATATTATAAAAAAGGCTTTATAAAATATAGATTTCGGGGCATAGCGCAGTTTGGTAGCGTGCTTGGTTCGGGACCAAGAGGCCGCAGGTTCAAATCCTGTTGCCCCGACCATTACAACTTAATATCATAATATTTTATATACTTTTCTATGAACTTTTCTTGGTTTTCTTTATATTGTAATATCCTTTTCAACTTACTATTAAATCGTTCATCTTTCCATTTTTTATTTTTTAGATACTTTTTCTTTCCTATCTTATAAAATTTATAAGGGAAAGCAATCATGGATAATATTAT
>JAQUTA010000028.1 GCA_028709965.1 Lutispora sp. | reverse complement strand
ATCTAAGCATAATGGCATATAGTAGATCTTCAAGCTTGATCTTTTCTCCTTCTTTTAAATAAATTGATGAACCTTCCTGAATTGAAGCTTTTTTGCTTATCGTAACTATATCCTCTAGCCTTTTACTATCAATGGCCAAAATAACAGTCATTATCTTTGTTGTACTTGCCATTGGGAGCGTAGAAGAGCTGTTTTGGCTATGCAAAACTCTATTAGTATTTACATCCATGAGGATTGACGCCTTTGCATTTACATCAGCTGCATCTACTACAAACATATTCATAAAAGCTAATAGGAATATCATTAAAAACACCAAAAACCTTTTTATCATATAATCACCCCGTCATCTTTTAAAATTATTATTAACAGAATGATATATATAATACTTTTAAGGCGATAATGCATTATAACATAAAAAAAGCGACTTTGCCGCTTTTTTAACTCCTTTCTCCAATTACCATACAATTATTAAGTAATCTCATTCTTATTGCTGCGCTTTTCAATTTTACTAATAAATATTGGTATTAAATCAATAAGCCTGTCAACAGTTGTATTGCAATTAACGGGAACCATTCTTAGTTGTCCTTGGTTAACAGATAAAAATCCGACAGGATGTACAGACACTCCTGCGCCACTGCCACCTGTAAAGGATTTCCCCGGATTAGCCTCATCTTCCTTTACGTCTCCGCCACCGGATACAAATGCAAATCCAACTTTAGATATGGGAATTATTACTGTACCATCAGCAGTTTCTACAGGATCACCTATAACTGTATTTACATCAATCATATCTTTAATATTTTCCATAGTTGTTTTCATAAGACCCTGGATAGGTTGCTCCACTTATCTCACTTCCTCTTGAAGTTTTTATTAACTTTTTTATTCCAATAATAATATGTCCTAACTTAATATCAATTATACAATTCAATTTCAAATCAAAAACCTCCTTATTGAATACGGGTTCAAATTTGATATATTGAATTTGAAGGTTTATATCTCTCTTTAAAAATGCAAGAAAATTTATTACAACTACATATAAAACTCCACATGAAATTCCTGTTATATAGGCATCATCAAAGCCTAAACTAGCATTCAAAGAAAAATTATTAATATGGGTCTTCTTTGAAAAATAGCTTATGGTGTTTTTGTTTATATAATAGCAATCTATCAAGTCATCAAATTTGCTAAAAAATTCGCTCATTCTTTCAGCCCTTCTAAATTTTAATTGGTTGCGCATTTCATTACTAGACTTAAATCTTATCCTGTAACGTATTGCAAAATTGTTCATTCTTTTAACAAAATCCAAAAAGGGCAATTCAATCCTATATTTTATAATTCCAAAGACCATAGATATAATAAGTATAATAATATCGCTATTATTGGTTTTCTTATAATCTATTTTCAATTTAATATGTAGATGATATAAGAAGAAAATTGCTGTAATAAACATAACAATAGCCAATAAAAAATACAAAACTAATCCCCCAAGCATATTAATAAAAAAATTTGTTTCTTGAAATATTTTGCCAAAAAATAAAAAAATAATACGCTTATAGCATATTATTCATCAATCAAAATCCTTGAGAGTGGGTAAATCTCCAATATTTTTTAATCCAAACAATCTTAAAAAATTATCTGTGGTACCATATAATATTGGCCTCCCCGGGGTATCCATCCGGCCTATTTCCTTAATTATTTCTTTCTCAACCAACCGTGTTATGCATGCATCAGATTTTACACCACGTATTGAATCTATGCTAGATTTAGTAATTGGCTGTTTGTATGCAATGATAGACAAAGTCTCGAGAGAAGCCTGAGATAAGCCACCTTTGGCTTTAGGCTTAAATAGTTTTTCAACAAACTCATAAAATTCAGATTTTGAGCACATCTGATAACTTCCATTAATCTCGATAATCTTTATTCCCCTGGTTTCGTCATCAAAATCATCCATAAGCTGATTAATTATTTTTTTTAAGGTGCCTTGATCAATATCTAATACTCCAGCAAGATCTTTTAAAGAAACAGGATCTCCGGAAACAAATAGAATACATTCTACTGCGGCTTTTATGCTTTTTATATCCAAACAATTACCTTCTTTTTATAATAATTTTATTAAAATTATCAGATTGCTCCACATGAATATTTCTACATTTTATTAGTTCTAAAATTGCAAGAAAAGTAACTATAGCTTCCAATTTACTCATACAGTCCATTATCAAATCATCAAAATAAAGCAATCTTTTGGCAGACAAAAAATTAAGAATATGTGAAATCTTTTCTTCTACAGTAACATTATCCCTAAAAATTTTATTGTAAGTTAAATTAGTTATTTCGACTTTCTTAAATGCTAATTGTTGAAATTTATTAAATAATACTTCTACAGATAATCTGTCCGATAATGCAAAAGAATCAATTATCTCATCAGCCAAAAAGGAATCCTTATAAAAGGATTTTTCATTTAGTAGGAGCTTTTCTTTAAATACGGATGATAATTCTTTAAATGTTTTATATTCAAGTAATTTTTTTACCAATTCTTCCCTTGGATCAGCGTCATCTTCTTCGTCAATCTTGGGTGGCGCAGGCAAAAGCATCTTAGATTTTATCTCTAATAAAGTTGCAGCCATGACCAAAAATTCACTAGCAAGATCCATATCCATGCTTTGCATCATATTCAAATAGTTAATATACTGTTCAGTGATATCTGCTATAGGTATATCATAAATATCAACCTTTGCCTTTTCAATAAGATGAAAAAGCAACTCAAAAGGACCTTCAAATACCTCAAGTTTTATAGTGACAGCCATATTTTATACCACCTGACATTAAAAACTCTGTTGTTCAAAAGAATAAACCAACAATGTATGAAATGCTTCTTTCTGCATATAAAAACATAGGTCCCAAAATATAATCAATGGTATTAGTAAATATTAAAAATAATAATAATATATAGGAATAGTGTTCATACCTATAGAAACTATATTCAAGCTTAACAGGCAAAAAGCCTGCAAGTATCTTTGAACCGTCTAAGGGAGGTAAAGGTATCAAATTGAAAATACCAAGTCCAATATTTATTAAATATATATTTATTAATATGCTATCAACAATTTCATTGATAAATCTCAGTTTATAATATAGCGCTGCATAAACAAAAAGTGTTATAAGAGCTATTAAAAAATTCATCATTGGACCGGCCAAGGAAACCAATATAATCCCCTTTTTCCTATTGCTAAAATTTGCAGGATTTATTGGAACAGGTTTTGCCCAGCCAAAACGGAACAACACTAGCATAATAATTCCGATAGGATCAATGTGAGATAAAGGATCTAATGTTAGCCTGCCACTCAGTTTGGCAGTATCATCACCCATAGCATTAGCTGCTAGAGCGTGAGCAAACTCATGAAAAGAAAAACCAATAAATACAGCGGGTAATCTATATAGCATTTCCATTAAACTAATACCTGACAAAAGAATCATCCTTTCAATTTCCAATCCACAATCATTGCATATTTGGTATTATAACACAAAAGACTATATAAAAAAAGTAATGCATGCTACAGAAAATGTAACATGCATTTGGGGGCATTTAGCACCTTATTTCTCAATCTCCCAACCAATATCTAATGGCCTTATTTATATTATTGAAAAATCCGGCTCTAGTGATGTCTTCGTCAATAACTACAGGCACGCTTTCTAGGGCTTCTCCATTTTTTAAAAGAATGATTTCGCCCAGTTTATCTCCTTTTTTTAGGGGAGCAGATACTCTATCGGGTATGTTTATTTTCTTCTCAATTTGTTTTTCTTCACCTTTTTTTATCAATACTCCTGCATCCTTTTCTAGCACTGCATTTGCATTAATTTTGCTACCCTTAGCAATGTCTACAGTTTTGATTGTCTCACCTTTTTTGCCTACAACATAAGTAGAATAGTTTGCAAAGCCATAATCTAGGAGATTTCTTGCATCGGTATTCCTTATACCTGTGCTAGGTGCACCCATTATAACGCTTATAAATCTCAAGTTATTTCGCTTTGCGGTAGCAGAAATGCAATACATAGCATTATCCGTATAACCAGTTTTAATACCATCTACATCGTTATAAAACCTTATCATCTTATTTTTATTTGCTAGTTCTCTAATCACATCATTCTTCTTACCTACTGTCACTTTTACCATATATATGGATATAAAATCAAAAATCTTTTCATGCTGTAAGAGTTCTCTGGACATTATTCCAATGTCATAGGCTGATGTCACATGTCCTTCTTCATGAAGACCATGGGAATTCTTAAAATGGGTATCCATCATTCCTAGTTCTGCAGCCCTTTTATTCATCAACATTGCGAACTCTTCTTCGTCCCCAGAAATATACTCTGCAATTGCCACGCTTCCATCATTTGCTGACTCTACTGCTATACCGGTAATCAAATCCTTGACTGTTCTAACTTCTCCTTCCTCTAATATCAAACAAGTCCCCTTCATTTTGCTAGCGTTTCGGCTAATAATTACCTTGTCTTCCAATGTAATTTTACCTGAATCCAAAGCCTCCATAACTAGCAGCATAGTCATAATTTTAGTAACACTTGCCGGTTCTAATTTCTCATGTGGATTTTTTTCATATATAACTGTCCCAGTCGAAGCCTCAATAAGTAATGCAGACTTGCAATTCAAAGTCATTCCATTGTCACAGTTAGCCAAAATAGGCTGATTAAGCACCATGATAGCCAAAATTAATATAAATAAGGATAGGTTTCTAATCTGCTTAACCATAACAATCCTCCTATAGTTGTTTTAATGATATATTTCCCTATAGGAGGATTGTTATTCGCCATGCTTTTTTAAAACATCTCATTTATTGAATTATTTCATGGATATATTTTGCAGGTTTATTTCCAGACTTCTCTATTATAAAAGCTTTCGCTACAATATCTTTTGCTTGATCCCAATTATCCAGATTTGTATGCATCACGCATATAGTATCATTAGAGTCTACTTTTTCTCCTACTTTCTTTTTGATTGTGATTCCTGCTGCGTAATCAATTAGATCATTTTTTCTCTTTCTACCTGCTCCAAGCAGCATAGCTGCTATGCCAATACTCTCTGCATCTATAGAATTCACATATCCTATTTGAGACGATTTTATCTCTATATGATGCTTTGCTTGCGGAAGCATTTCAGGATGATCTGCTATATCCGGATTTCCTCCTTGTATTGCGATAAGCTTTTTAAAGTTGTCTAGAGCTTTTCCTGATTTAATAATACCTTGCAAATATCCATAAGCTTCATTGAAATCACTGAATGCGCCTCCCAAAACAGCCATATAGGACGCTATTGTTAACGCTATAGTGGTCTCATCTTCAGCACCATTTCCTCTTAAAACTTCTATAGCTTCACTCACCTCATTTGCATTTCCTACCTCATGGCCTAAAGGTTGGCTCATATCAGAAACAACTGCAATTGTTCTTTTGTTCAATGAATGCCCTATTTCTACCATGGTTTCTGCCAGCAAAACAGCCTCGTCTATAGATTTCATAAAGGCTCCGGAACCTACTTTTACATCTAAAACAATGCAATCTGCACCTGAAGCTATTTTTTTGCTCATTATGGAACTGGCTATTAGAGGAATGCTGTCAACAGTTGCTGTGACATCTCTTAATGCATAAAGCTTTTTATCAGCAGGGGTAAGGTTGGCTGTTTGCCCTACAATGGCCATCTTATGCTCATTTACATTATTAATAAAGTCCTCAGCGCTTAAATCTATTTTAAAGCCGGGTATTGCTTCCAGCTTGTCTACAGTTCCTCCGGTATGACCTAACCCTCTGCCTGAAATCTTTGCAACAGGAACCCCTGTTGAAGCTACTAAGGGTATTATAATCAAACTTATCTTATCTCCGACGCCTCCGGTAGAGTGTTTATCTACTTTTAAACCCTCAATAGAAGATAAGTCCAGCACATCCCCTGAATTCACCATAGACATGGTCAATTGTGCTGTTTCTCTCTTATTCAATCCTTTAAAATATATTGCCATCAGTAAAGCGGTAGCTTGATAATCTGGGATACTGCCATCCATCAAGCCTTTTATAAAAAAATTTATTTCTTCATCAGATAATTCATGTCCATTTCTCTTTTTAAGTATAATGTCATAAATTCTCACCCAACTTCACCTCTTTAATAAATTCTTTAACAAGATTAACAAAGTGCGGTTTTGTTAATTCTGCTACCCTTACCACTTCTTCATGAGAAGGTGGGACTAAGGTGTCAGGGAGAGCCATATCAGTTATGCAGGAAAGCCCTATAGTCTTTATACCACAGTGCCTTGCCACAATAGCTTCAGGCACTGTAGACATACCTACTGTATCTGAACCCATAAGTATCAGCATTCTTAACTCAGCCTTTGAAAGATAATAAGGTCCGCTTATCGCAGTATAAACTCCCTTATGCAATTTTATATTTAATTTAGAACCTACATTGTTACATAGTTGGATAAGCTCAGGGTCATAAACCTGAGACATATCTGGGAATCTTGGTCCAAACTCAGAGAGATTAGCGCCTAAAAGAGGATTATCACCCATTAGATTTATGTGATCCCTAATTATCATTATATCTCCGGCAGAAAAAGCCGTATTTAGTCCACCACAGGCATTACTAAGCAATAGCATATAAATGCCAAGCTTTTTCATTACTCTGATAGGCAAAGTAACTTCTTTCATCGTATATCCTTCATAGTAATGGAAGCGGCCTTGCATAGCTAAAACTTTTTTGCCTTCCAAATCCCCATATATTAACCTGCCTTCATGACCCACAACTGTAGAGACAGGAAATTCGGGTATATCCTTATAGTCTATAATTATCTGATTTTCAATACAATTAGCTAAAGTTCCCAAGCCTGTGCCAAGAACTATTCCGATTTGTGGGCGTTGAGGTATCATCCTTTTTATATAGTTGTATGCCTTGTCAATTTTTCCTATGTAATTCATGAAGAAGCCTCCTCTACATTCTCTTAATAATTGCCATGACTAATTTAATAAATTTATCTTTAACCTCATCAGCTGTTCTAATAACCTCATCATGGCTCAATGGTTTATCTAATACTCCTGCCGCCATATTGGTTATGCAGGATATACCTATTACATCCATTCCCGCGTGATTAGCTGCGATGACCTCAGGCACTGTGGACATACCCACCGCGTCAGCCCCAAGTATTCTTGCCATTTTAATCTCTGCAGGAGTTTCATAAGCAGGACCTGTCATAGAAACATATACTCCTTCTTTAAGCTGTATGTTTAAATCAGCAGAGGCTTTTTTAGCTATGTCTCTCATGCTGCTTGAATAAGCATTAGACATATCAGGAAATCTTGTACCAAAATCATGAAGATTTGAACCTATCAATGGATTTTGACCCATGAAATTAATATGGTCATTTATAAGCATCAAATCTCCCGGTACAAAATCAGTATTCACGCCTCCGGCAGCATTTGTAACAATAAGCTTTTTAATACCTAGTGCTCTCATTACCCATATAGGGAAAACAACTTCCTTCATACTATATCCTTCATAATAATGAAATCTTCCCTGCATAATAGCTACTTTTCGATTAGCGATCTCACCAAAAATAAATCTTCCTTTATGACCCTCAATAGTTGAAACAGGAAAATTTGGTATGTTGCTATAATCAATGACATTTTTATTGGTGGCCTCATCTCCCAGCACTCCCAGCCCCGAGCCTAATATCATACCTATATCAGGTATATCAACTAAATTGCTCTCTATATATTTTTTTGCTTCTATAATCATTTCGTTTAATTTCACCATACAGATCACTCCCTATAAATTAATGATTTGAAGGATGAGCCTTCTATTTTGTTTTTAATATTTAAAATATCCAAAATTGTAGCTCCTATGTCGCAAAAACAATCCCTAACTCCTATATTTATATTGTCTTTTATTCTCTTACCATATAATAATATAGGTATATATTCTCTTGAATGATCAGTGCTAGAAGTAGTTGGGTCACAACCATGATCTGCGGTAATTATGAGGATATCTTCATCTTTCATGGCTTCAATTATATCAGGCACTTTCCTATCAAACTCCATAATAGCTTTCGCATAACCTGCTACGTCATTCCTATGACCATAAAGCATATCAAAATCAACTAAATTGGTAAAGATTATGCCTTTACTGCTACCACGAATATATTCTATAGTTTTATCTATACCTTCTAAATTACTTCTGGTATGA
Source organism: Lutispora sp. (assembly GCA_028709965.1). Classification (GTDB taxonomy): domain Bacteria; phylum Bacillota; class Clostridia; order Lutisporales; family Lutisporaceae; genus Lutispora. The sequence continues at coordinate 14,882 of JAQUTA010000028.1, read as the reverse complement.
ATTGATTCTGTAATCCCTTGTTTTGCAAAAATGTCTTCTATTTTACCAACAGCTATGACCTCCATGTCATTTTCTTTAATATAGTCCAGCATAGTTTTGCCCAAAGGCTTCAAAGAAAAATCTTTTCTGTTTTCAGTGCGAAAATAGGCGCCAGAACTGCCTTTAAAAGGTCTAGCAATAATTCTTCCTACCCCATAAGGCCCCTTCATAATATTACGTACAATGCTGCATATCTCATACTGCTTAGATAAGCTTATAACTTCTTCATGTGCTGCTATCTGCAAAACACTGTCTGCGGATGTATATATAATTGGCATGCCGTTTTTAACATGCATATCTCCTAATCTTTGTATTATCTCTGTTCCAGAAGCAACCTCATTACCAATAGTGCTCATACCAATAGCAGCTTCTATAGATTTGATCAAATCTATAGGAAATCCCTTTGGAAAGGTTGGAAAAGGCTCTGTCAGCTTCAAGCCTGCAATTTCCCAATGACCTGTGGTAGTATCCTTACCCCAGGAGGATTCTGCTGCTTTTCCATAGGCTCCATTTGGTGAATTTGATTTATCTATAAAACCACTTATGCCATCTATGTTCCCAATGCCCAGATTTACCAAATTTTCAATTTTGAAGTCTCTAATGCTTCCAGCTATATTACCTAATGTATCACTGCCATCATCACCAAACTTATATGCATCAGGTAAATAACCTATGCCCATGCTATCTAACACAATCAATATTACTCTATTTACCACGCAGACGCCTCCCTAAAAATTAAAGGGCTTACGCCCTTGGATGTGTCCTATTGTATACTTCCCTAATTCTCGTATTATTTATTTTGCTATATATTTGAGTTGTTGATATATCCGAATGACCCAACATTTCTTGTATGGACTGTAAATCTGCTCCATTTTCAATCAAATGCACTGCAAAAGAATGTCTTAGAGTGTGAGGTGTAATTGACTTGTTAATGTTAGCCTTTTCAGTGTAATGCTTTATTATCTTCCAAAAGCCCTGTCTTGTCATTCTTCCCCCATGAAAGTTAAGGAAAAGTGCTTTTTCGTCTTGGCTAGAGCCTAATTTATCTCTGTAATCATCTAGAAAAAGCTTTATGTATTTTAAACAAAAACTACCGATTGGAATTATTCTAATCTTCCCATTTCCACTTTTGCATGATAACAACCCATCGCCTAGGTCAATATCTTCAATATCCAATGAAATCAATTCGGTAACCCTAATGCCAGTAGCATATAAAAGTTCCAACATTGTTTTATCTCTCAAGCCTTTTACATCAGTCAATTCTGGTTGTTGAAGAAGTTTCTCGACTTCTTTCTTAGTCAGTACGGAAGGCAATTTCTTTTCAACCTTAGGGGATTCTAAATTCAAAGTTGGATCAGCTTCTATAGTTCTATTATAAACAAGAAATTGAAAAAATGATCTTATAGAAGCAAGATGCCTTGATATTGTGGAAGTCGTTTTACCGCCTTTTTGTAAATATATCAGGTATGTTATAATAGTTGTCTTTGAAACTCTTTCTATAGTTTGCATGTTATTCTGTAAATATGTACAAAACATTTTAACATCTCGGATATAAGCTTCCAAAGTATTATGGCTCAAATTTCTTTCGTTCGTTAAATAATCAGCAAAGGCTTCCAAGTATATCATTCAATTATCCCCTTTTTAAATCATCTTTTTACATATTCAACATAAAGCTAAAAAATCCTCCATAGCATGCAAAAATTACTACTAGTTTCTTTATTGTAAGATTATTTTAAAAGGGATGATAGACTTTTAATAATAATGGGTGTTATATAGGATTCTATTACGATTGACATTATCAGCAGGGTCAGTCCAAAAGTATATGAAAAAAGATAATTTATTAAGTATTGTCTATTGCTTTCATATCTTCTTTCCTTTCTTGATTTTAATAAAAATAAGCTATATTGAAGGGAAACAGAGCATAAAACTAATATCCCTGGAATAAGAACTATACTATGAGGTAATAAAGAAATTAAGGAGAATATCAAACCTTTTCTGCCAAACCCTTCAACTAAAAAAGCAACTGAAAAGCCAAAACAAAATCCTTTAAAAGTTATATAAAGCGATGAAAAGCCAATTCCTAAATATGTAAATCCAAATATCAATAGCAATGCTGCTGAGACCATATTATTAATAAATGATGTTTTAAAGAGTTTCCCATTATTCAATATGCTTTCAGGTATAAGGCTGAAAAAGCCATTAAGGTATCTCGTCAGCAAATCCTTAGATTCTACTGATAAATTGTTTACCCAATAAGCTCCTAAGCTTATACCTAGAAAAAAAAGAAACAGTAAGAATATATACAAAATACCATTTTCTCTAATATGCTTCGTTGCAATATAGTTTAATCTTCCAAACAAAGCTGCTACCCCCTCAGACTTTTGTCCACATTTCACTAGAATATATGCCTGAGTCAGCTATAATATTCTTTATAGTTTAAAGCCTAATAATAAGGCAGCTATAGTTTTAGCATCTCTAATTTTACCGTTTTTAATCATATTAAACGCTTCGTCCGGTCTATATCTGTATATGTTAATAAATTCATCTTCATCTTTAACTAATTCACTTTTGACTAGATTTTCAGCCTTGAAAATATATATTTTTTCATCTGCAAAACCAGGGGAAGTATAAATTTGGGTGATAAAGGTAAGCTTATTTGACGTAAAACCTATTTCTTCTTGTAGTTCTCTTAATGCGCATTGTGAAGGCTCTTCTCCCTTTTCAAGTTTACCTGCAGGTATTTCCAGCAATTCATGTTCTATAGCCTTTCTAAATTGTTTCACAAAATATATATTGCCTTGATCATCAATGGGTAAAATAGCGACTGCCCCCGGATGCCTCACAATTTCTCTAGATGCAACTTTATTATTGGGCAGTAGAACAGTTTCAACATCCAGGGTAATTACCTTGCCACTATATATTGTCTTTCTATTCATGGTTTTTTCTAAAATATCCATAATATCATCTCCAAAATGAATGTTTTAATTTTTATCACATATAATATTTTAACATTTAACTAGGAGGTATTATATAATATGCTCAAAATTTTAACTAAAAAAAGCATATATTTTATTGGCAAATTTTCTGATCTCATATACATACTAAACAGTATCCAAGAAAAAGATATAACTCTAAAAGATTATCTCATTGAACGAGACTTCATTCAGAGGGGGGATTAAACACCCTCTGAATGTTAGTCGAGTCCATACTGGACTTAACCGCCCTTTGATACAAGGTGAATTGCCCGCAGGGGCATGAGAAGGTGCCCTGTAATACCCGCCGCCTATAGAGGCGAGCTTAGGGCGGGTTAGTTCAGTGTTAAAAATAATAATTGAATCCGATTGCACTAATAATCCATTACTAGCTATCCTTATTTGTATTTTCATAATATAATAATACTAGGATAGGATGTGGTAGCATGAGCAATCGAATAGATTTGGCAATTTCTGTTTTTTTTATAATCAATATTGTAATAACAGTTATGGTTGTTATCCTCGAAAGAAAAAGACCTGAGAAAACCATAGCCTGGTTGCTCATTATCGTGCTTTTGCCTCCCCTAGGAGTTTTATTCTATATTTTTTTGGGTCGCAACTGGAAGAGGCATAAATTAAATAATGAAATAAGTCCAATTATAAAAGAATTGATCAATCATGCATTAAACAAAATTGATAGCTCTGAATATATATCATTGATTGAACTTTTAGGTAATAATAGTGACTCTCCAATTTTTGTAGATAATGATATTGAAATATACAAAAATGGTATTGAAAAGTTTGATGCTCTTAAATGTGAGCTATTAAAAGCAAGGCATCATATTCATATGGAATATTATATAGTAAAAAACGATATTATTGGAAATGAAATTAAAGATATTCTTATAAGAAAGTCGCAAGAAGGCGTAAAGGTAAAGTTTATATTAGATCGTGTTGGTTCAATCAAATTGGGTAAAGCTTATATAGCGGAGCTTATAACTGCAGGCGTTGAGGTGCTCCAGTATTCGTACTTCTTAGCTCCCCTTCTGCGGAGCATAAATACTCAAATTAATTATAGAAATCATAGAAAGATAGTAGTGATTGATGGCATAACAGGCTTTATAGGAGGAATAAACATAGGTGATGAATACCTGGGGAAAAGTAAATTAGGTTATTGGAGAGACACGCACCTCATGGTTAAAGGCGATTTCGTCTTAGGGTTGCAAGCTGTCTTTCTTGATGATTATATTACAATAAAAAAAGCTTTAAAAGAGTATACCTTCGATGATGATAATTTTGAATCTTATTTTCCTATATGCCAAAAACATTCCGGCAAAGTGATGCAGTTGGTCAAGAGCGGACCGGACTCACCATTTCCGGCTATAATGCAAGGAACACTAAAAATGATAAGCATGGCAAAACATCATATATATATTACAACTCCATACTTTGTCCCAAATGAAAGCATTATGGAAGCATTAAAAATTGCAGCTCTATCCGGAATTGAAGTTAAAATAGTATTCCCAGGCAAATACGACCATTTTTTAGTATATTATGCATCAAGGACTTTTCTATATGAATTGATGAAATGTGGTGCGAAGGTGTATTTATATGATAAAAATAGTTTTGTACATGCTAAAACAATGACAATAGATAGTAAGTTATCTTCTGTTGGCACTGCTAATATGGATATGAGAAGCCATGAATTAAATTATGAAATAAATGCAGTAATTTATGATGAAGGAAAAACTCAAGAGTTAGAAAAAATGTTCTATGATGATATAAGCAATAGTGTTGAAATGACCATAAAATATTATGAAAGCCTTCCTAAAATTATTAAGCTCACTGAAGCTATGGCAAGAACATTTTCTTCCTTGTTGTAAAACACATGCTTATGCAGCGGAGAATTGCCTCCGCTGCATCAAATATATTATATTTAAAATAACTGCAAACTAACTGATTTTCATTTCAAGCCTAAGCTTGTCTGCTACCATTGCAATAAATTCTGAATTTGTAGGCTTTCCTTTATCATTATTTATTGTGTAACCAAAAAGATTATTAATAACTTCTATTCTGCCTCTTCCCCATGCAACTTCAATAGCGTGCCTTATAGCTCTTTCAACCCTGCTAGAAGTAGTGTTGAATTTTCTAGCTATTGATGGGTATAACTCTTTTGTAACTGCACTGAGCAACTCCATATTATTTACTACCATTGTTATTGCTTCCCTTAAATATACATATCCTTTTATATGTGCTGGCACTCCAATCTCATGTATAATTCCTGTAATTGCGCCCTCCAGATCCTGGTTTGTAACGCCGGCGGATACATTAATAACAGGAGACTGCATTAATACTCTTTTCTCGGAGTTTGAAAATATAACTCCTGATGTTTCTCTAATCCTCTTTGCAAACACATCCATATCAAAAGGCTTCACAACATAATATTCTGCACCTAATGCTAACGCTTTTTGTGTTATTTTATCCTGACCGACGGCAGAAAGAATTATAATCTTTGGTATCTTTTCCAACCTCATATTGTTTAATTTTTCTAGTACGCCTAATCCATCAAGATGGGGCATTATTATGTCCAATATTACAATATCCGGTAGCTTGGAAGCTATTAACTCTATGGTTTCTAGTCCATCTTTAGCAGTACCAACAATTTCAAAGTCATCTTGCATATCTAAATATTCACTTAAAATACTGCAAAAATCCTTATTATCATCAGCGATAATTATTTTAATTTTATTCAAATCCATGATTTTTCCCCCTTTTTATTTGTCTAAATAGTAATTCGACACAGTAAATTCATTTCCTGCTATTTAATGCCAAGTATCGTTCTTAATATTCATACAAATTGAGACAATAAAAAACTACAAATTTCGCAGTAATTAAAAAATAAAAAAATGAGCTGTACAACAGCTCTATTGACCTACAACAGTCTTGTAACCATATGATGTATCAATGTTTGTTTCATTTAACATCCACTCTGCAAAAATACCATATCCCCTAAAGGGATCATTTATTAGGACATGAGTAACAGCACCTACAAGCTTTCCATCCTGTATTATAGGGCTTCCGGACATGCCTTGCACTATTCCGCCTGTTTTTTCTATAAGTCTTTTATCAGTAACCATGATTATCATGCTTTTTGAGTCTGCATTATTTTGTCTAAATATTTTTTGAATTTCTATATCAAATTCTTCAACTCTGTTATCTTCGATAGTAGTCAATATCTTAGCAGGTCCTTCTTTTACATGGGTGCTTAAAGCTATCGGCATTAAAGCTGCCTTTTTATTTATCCTATTCTTTTCTAGAACTCCATAAATACCGAAAGCTGAGTTTTTATCTATAACACCATATATTCCATTGCTATCTGTGAATAAACCTACTATTTCTCCAGGCGCAGCTTTTTTTGCTCTTTGGATGCTTATAACTTTGGATTTTAATATTTTACCTTTATCAATATCAATCAAAACTCCTGAATCCATATCGGTAATGCCATGTCCAAGAGCTCCAAATTCACCTGAACTTGGTTCATAAAAGGTCATTGTGCCAACCCCTGCGATATTATCTCTTACCCATAATCCCATTTTATATAATTTATCTTCATTGCTTTGTACGGGTCTTATTGCTAATTCCAGAGGCTTTCCCTTTCTCTCAATCGAAACCTTCAATTTTTGCCCCTTATTTTCTTTATCGTTAATTATCTCTATTATATCCCTCTCATTTTCTATGTTTTCATCATTGATTTTTAAAATTTTATCGCCAACTGAGAAGCCTCCATCCGCAGCTGGAGAAACTTTTTTGCCATTAATATCTGTTATTGTTGACAAGCCCACAACCAGTATGCCTTTTGATTCTATTTTCACTCCTATTGATTCACCTGACGGAACTACTTGCACGTCAGATATTACATTAACAATGACATTTTTCATAGGTAGTAAACCAAAAAGCTTTAGTTTTCCTTTAATGCTTCCTGTAAAATTACTGTCTAGGGCGTCGATGTTTATTTTGTTATTCTCCAAAGAAAGGTTAAACAATAAATTATTGGCAAATTTATGATTTTCACCTTGAATTAAATTGATTTCTGTGGGCAAATTAGATATCAGTGAAAATCCTGTTAAAATCAGACATAAAATAAAAAAGGATATTATACTCTTCCACCGGATTTTTATGTTAAATATTTGCAAAAGCTTCACTCTCCTGTTTCCCCAGAAGAATCCGCCCTTCAAATTTCTTTCTCTTTATTTAATTTTCCTATTTTATAGTCCTATTATTCTAATAAATAATTGTCATAGTTACATAAAGAAATTAAAAAAAAGGCTTTTATTAAGCCTTTTTACCATCTAACAACTCTTTTGCCATACTTAATGAAAAATCATAATCATCGCCAAGCGCTATCATTTTTGCGATCTCAAAAATGCGCTCTTCATTTTTTAAGTTTATTATCTTAGAATAGGTTTTGTTTTCTTCAATATACTTACTGACGCTTATATGATTATCAGCATAACAAGCAATTTGGGGCAAATGAGTAATGCAAACGGTTTGTACTTTTTTTGAAATATTAAATAGTTTTTGTCCAACAGTATTTGCAGTATGACCGCCTATTCCAGCATCTATTTCGTCAAAAACCATACAATCGTGCTTTTGCGAATTAGATAGCACAGATTTAATAGCTAACATCACCCTTGAAACCTCTCCGCCAGATGCCACTTTTACCAATGGTTTTTCAATTTCTCCCGGGTTTGCAGCAAGCATAAATTCAATTTTATCTATGCCGTTTTTGCTTATTAATCCTTCTTTCCTTTGCAAATCCACAACGAACCTTGCACCCGTCATGCTCAAGTCAGCCAGTTCCTTCTCAACCATATTTTCTAACATTCCTGACAATTCTTCACGCATTGATGATAGGCTGTGGGCTTTTTCAAAATATTTTTCTTTAAGAATAGAAATATTTTTCTCATAATCTTTTATTATATTTTCGCTGTTTTTTATGCTTTCGTATTCTGAAAAAGCTTCTTTTTTGAAGTCTAATATTTTTTCAATTGAATTACCATATTTTCTTGATAGTTTATGTATTACTTCAAGTCTCTCTTCAATTATTTGAATTTCTCCGCTATCAAATTCAATATTATCTTTATATTGTCTTATTGGATATTTAATATCCTCTAATTTATATAAACAATCAGCCACATTGTCCTTATATATAATAAGATTTTCATCAATTTCACTAAGAGTTTCAAATGATTGAAGCGAATATCCAAGTTCATCAAGAACACTTTTTTGATTCTCATTACCTTGGAATAAGCACTGATAAATTGTGGAAATAGAATTAAACAGTTTTTCACTATTGTTTACTAATCTTTTACGATTTGTTAATCTTTCAAATTCTCCAATACTAAGCTTGGCACTTTCAATCTCATCAATTTGATATTTGAGTAAATCAAGCTTTCTTTCTCTTTCAATACTTGTTCCATAGAGCAGCTCAAGCTTTGATGATAAATTTTCTATCTCATCTACTAGCAGCGAAATTTCTTCTATAAATTGAAAAAGTTTCTGAGAACCAAAGCTGTCCAAAAATTTCATGTGCATTGAAGGCTTAAACAAGAGTTGATGTTCATTTTGTGCTACTATATCCATTAAATACTGGCTAATGTTTTTCAACATAGTCAATGTAACTGCCTGTCCATTTATCCTGCAAAAAGATCTGCCGGATACATTAACTTCTCTCTGAATCAATAAGGCTTTATCCTCTTCCATAGAAATTCCAAAACTATCAAGCATCTCATCAATATCTTTAATTGGATTGGAAATAATAAAAAGTCCTTGTATAGAAGCTTTATCAGCTCCACTTCTTATATCATCCTTACTGAATTTACCGCCGCAAAGTACTTCTATTGCATCTATTATAATTGATTTTCCTGAGCCGGTTTCCCCTGTGATTACATTAAACCCATCTGTTAAGTTAACCATTTCCTCATGAAAAATTATAAAATTTTTGATATATAATTCATGAAGCATTGTATTCACCTATTTCATCAGTTTTTTAAATCTTTCAATAACAGGTATCACATTTTCCTGATTTCTAACAAGCACAAAGATTGTATTGTCTCCGGCAACGGTTCCTACTATTTCCTTTAAATCAAAAGCATCCAAAGCTTCTGCTGCTGCGTTGGCAGCTCCTGAAAATGTTTTGATAACTATAATGTTACCCGTGTAATCAATAGTTAAAACTGTCTCTGCAAAAACTTTATAAAGCCTTTCATTGAGCATATTATCCTGTTCTTTCATAGCTGAATATTTATATCTGCCATCTTCTGCCAGAACCTTGATTAATCTCAATTCCTTTATATCCCTTGATACAGTAGCTTGAGTAACATTTATACCGTTCTTTTTGAGCAATTCCGCTAACTCTTCCTGGGTTTCAATTGTGTTATCCTCAATTATCTCCAGTATTTTGGCATGTCTAGAAATTTTCATTTAGTTCCCTCCATTTTAAAATTTTCGGTATTGGTTCTACCTATCTGATATTTTTTTTCTAAGTACTTGGAAAAAACTTCTGTCCTTTAGTTTAACTAGACTAGTGTAGCATTGGGCTTGTCTAACAGTAACAATGTCACCTGATTTTACTTTATAGCCTTGTTGCCCATCAACAGTTAGCATAACTTCTGTATCATTCTGGCAAACTTCGATTTTAACAACATCCTCATGTGATACAACAATAGATCTAGAATGAAGGGTATGGGGACATATTGGAGTGATTATCAAAACTTTTACATCGGGGCTTACAATAGGACCGCCTGCAGAAAGAGAATAGGCTGTAGAACCAGTCGGGCTTGATATTACAACTCCATCGGCTGAATATAAGTCAACAAAATCATCATTAATATAAATACCCATTCTTATTATTCTAGAAAAAGGTCCCTTTGTAATTCCAATATCATTCAACGCTACTGCTTTCTCTAACTGTATGTTGTCCTTTTCCACTGTAGCCTCCAACATCATTCTTTTTTCTATCTCATATTCGCCTCGAATCAATTTTTCCAATGCAGGATACATTTCTTCTGCTTCAACCTCAGTGAGAAATCCTAAATGGCCTAAATTGATGCCAAAAAGAGGCACATTGTAATATGCTGATTGCCTAGCAATATTTAATAAAGTTCCATCTCCTCCTAAGACGATAATTAAATCACTGTTCAAATAAATATCTTCATTTTTCAATCCCAGACCTGGCTTGTCAATTCGTAAAGCAATACTATTGCTTAACAAGGCTTCTTGATTATTATCTAACAGCCATTTTGCAATACTTTCTGTCAGAACCAAATTGTTGTCCTTACTCAAATTTGGTATAATACCTATTCTTGGCAAATATTAACACCATCCAGTACATTATAAATTATATATGATTATTTTATCTTCATCAAATGTTCTTATATAATTTTACATTAAATATGAAAATATATCCATATAATTTGTCAAACTATTTAAAATATCCATGGGCTTCATCAACTATTTGATTTATTATGCCTTCATAAACTTCGTATTTTGCTGAATTAGAACTTTTTTTAAGAAAAAGTAAATATTCAATATTTCCTTCAGGGCCTCTAATAGGAGAAAAAGTAAGACCACCTATCTCTAATTTCATATTCTCAATACAATATCTATAGATTTTTTGTATTACCTCAACATGAACTTTTTTATCTCTTACAACGCCTTTTTTGCCTACCTTTTCTCTACCTGCTTCAAATTGAGGTTTTATCAAGCAAATCAAATTGGCCTCATCCTTTAAAAGTGAAATAACCGCTGGCAGTACTTTAGTTAGAGATATGAAAGATACATCTATAGACGCAAAATCTAATCTGTCTTGTAACATTTGAGGAGTCACATACCTAATATTTGTTCTCTCCATTGTAACAACACGTTCATCGCTTCTAAGCTTCCACGCCAGTTGACCATAGCCTACATCAATTGCATAGACCTTAACTGCACCACTTTGAAGCATACAATCTGTAAAGCCCCCTGTGGAAGCCCCTATGTCAGCTGTTATCATACCACTTAAATCAATTTGAAAATAATCCATTGCCTTAGCTAGTTTCAAACCACCTCTGCTCACATAAGGCAAGGAGGTTCCTCTTACTTGCACAATGGAGTCAGCAGATATTCGGGTGCCAGGCTTATCAACCTTATTTTCATTAACATAAACAATCCCGGACATAATAATAGCCCGGGCTTTTTCTCTGCTTTCAACCAGCCCTTTATCAAACAGCAGAACATCTAATCTCATCTTATTTTGCTCCATTTTTCTTCACCTTAATATCTAAGAATATAGCTTCTGAAAGGCTATTTGTATCTAGCTTTTCCATTTTCATCAGCTCATCTGTTTCTCCATGAATTATTATGCCATTACTATGGGCAATAATTTTTATATCCACATCAATTTGCTTATTGGAATAGTACTCCAGTATGCTGCTGCCAAAGCCTCCTTCATATACATTGTCTTCAAAAGTATATATAGGCAAACCTTTTGCTGCTAATTCTTCTAATAAAGCTCCATCTAAAGGTTTTATAAACCTTATATTAACTAAAGTTATACTGATACTTTTTTCTTTTAAGGCTTCACATATTTTTATTGATCTTTCAATCATTGTTCCTTCAGAAATAATTATTCCATCATTGCCATGGAATAATACCTCACCTTTCCCATATTCAATGGGTTTTTCTAAAAAGTCATAAATAGGAGCTATACCTCTGGGATATCTTATAGCCACAGGACCTCCAATTGTAAATGAAAACTCAAGCATATTTTTCAACTCAAGACCTGACTTTGGGCTCATAAGGGTAATATTTGGCAGGCTTCTCAAGTAAGAGATATCAAATACACCTTGATGTGTCTCTCCATCCTGCCCTACTAAACCCGCTCTATCAACCGCAAAAACAACGGGTAGATTTTGCAGGCATACATCATGAAGAACTTGATCATAGGCTCGCTGAAGGAAGGTAGAATATACAGCAAAAACTGGTTTAAAGCCTTCTTTTGCCATGCCAGCGGAAAAGGTTACCGCATGCTGCTCTGCAATACCTACATCAAAAAATCTACTTTTAAACGTATCTGCAAACTTATTTAAGCCCGTGCCTTCAGGCATTGCTGCTGTAATTGCAACTATCTTATCATCTTCTTTTGCCAATTCCACTAGTTTTTCCCCAAAAACTGAAGAATAAGATTTTCCATTGCTTTTAATCAGTGCCTCACCCGTTTCTATGGCAAAAGGCCCAACGCCATGATACTTTTCCGGCTTATTCTCTGCTATATTGTATCCATTGCCTTTTTTAGTGATAACATGTACCAATACAGGATGCTTTTTATAAGTCCTTGCATTAGTTAGAATCTTCTCCATGGATTGAATATTATGTCCATCTATAGGACCCAGATATTTAAAACCCAACTCTTCAAACATAATACCCTTAACAACTAAGTATTTAAACCAATCTCGAAACTTATAAGCTATCTTATAAAGTTTCTTACCTACAATGGGTATTTTATTAAAAATAAATTCCATCTCTCTCTTAAACTTAAAATACATCTTTCCTGTTCTAAGCCTTCCTAGATATGAACTTAAGCCACCCACATTTTTTGAGATGGACATTTCATTATCATTGAGAATCAAAATAATATTTGTATTGAGACTTGCAGCATTATTCAACGCCTCCAAGGCCAACCCTCCGCCTAGAGATCCATCCCCAATAACAGCAACTACAGAATAATCTTCACCTTTTAAATCTCTAGCCTTGGCAATTCCTAAAGCTGCTGATATGGAAGTGCTGCTATGTCCCGTATCAAAGACATCATGAGGGCTTTCGGATGCCTTTGGAAAGCCACTTATGCCTCCAAAGCTTCTTAATGTTTTAAAGCTTTCCTTTCTATTTGTGATAATTTTATGGGCATAGGATTGATGCCCTACATCCCAGATTATTTTATCCTTTGGAGATTCAAAAACCCTATGCAAAGCTAAGGTTAACTCAACAACACCTAAATTAGATGCTAAGTGCCCTCCATTTCTTGAAACAACCTCTATAATATAATCTCTTAATTCCTCACTGAGATTATCAAGTTCATCATATTTAAGTTCTTTCAAATCCTTTGGGTCATTTATTTTATCTAAAAATTTATACATTGTTCAACCTACCTTTAGTCATATTATCAAGCTAATAAATTTGCAATTATAATTCCTAATATTGCTCCTGCAAGGACTTCCTTTGGGGTATGGCCTATAAGCTCCTTCAACTTTTCTTCACCTAGAGGCCTATGCTGAGATAAATCCTCTATGATAATGTTTAATACCTTTGCTTGATTTCCTGCTGCTCTTCTTACTCCTGCAGCATCATACATCACCACTAATGCAAAGCATAGAGCTATAGCAAATGAGGTAGAATCCCAACCATTAAGCTTACCAACTGAAGTTGCCAAGGACGTAACAAATGAAGTATGAGAACTAGGCATACCTCCTGATCCAACAAATCGTGTCAAATCCAACTTCTTATCCTTATATAATGAAAGGCATATCTTGATAAATTGAGCTATAAACCATGCAGTAAAGCATGACATCAAAACTTTATTTTCGGAAACCTTTACGAAAAAATTCAAATTAATCCTCCTTATTATGCATCCCTGCATGCTATAAAATCAGCAAGCTCAATTAGCAGACTTGCCTTACTGCCATAAATCTCAAGAATTTTTTTAGCATTTCGAACAGTTTGTGAGAGGAATTCTTGGGATTTCTCTAAGCCATAATAAGTTACATAGGTTGACTTATTCTTCTTCGCATCTTTCCCTATAGTTTTACCCATCTTTTCTTTTGTCCCAATTACATCTAATATATCATCGGAGATTTGAAAAGCCTTGCCTATATATTCACCATAAATTTTCACTCTTCCTACATCTTCCTCATTGGCTTTAGAAATAACTGCACCGGCTTCTAAAGAAGCTCTAATCAGAGCTCCGGTTTTTTTGCTATGCATTTCTTCCAATTTATCTATATTTATTTCTCTATCTTCATAATAAAGATCTATTGCTTGCCCACCAATCATGCCGGAAGTTCCGGCAGCCTTACTGATTATGGACGCTGCTCTTAATCTAGCAGGAGTGGGTTTAGCAATAATGCTTTCAATCAATATTTCATAAGCATTATTTAATAACCCGTCGCCTGCTAAGAGCGCAAAGCCTTCTCCATAGACCTTGTGATTTGAAAGCTTGCCTCTCCTGTAATCATCATTATCCATAACCGGTAAGTCATCATGAATCAGTGAATAAGTATGTATAAGCTCTATACAGCAAGCATATGGCATAGCTTCCTCCAAGTCTCCATCAAATAATTGACATGCCATTAGAGTCAATAAGGGGCGCAGCCTTTTACCTTTACCCAGCAAGCTATACATTATGGCATCTTGTATAATAGGCAAGCCGGAGTCTTTAGAATATAAAAGTTCCAAATTTCTTTCGATAACTTCTGCATATTCCTTCATAAATTGATTAAGTTTCATAATCTACTCCTTCAATTCATTATCCAAATCAATTTCTTTGTAAATATTATTTTCATTGATTATCTTTACCATTTTGCCTTCAGCCTCTTCTAGTCTCATATTGCAATACTGAGAAAGCTTTATTCCTTCACTATAGGTCTCCAAAGCTTCTTCCAATGAAAGCTTTCCATTTTCAAGACATTCAACAACTTCTTCCAGTCTTTCCATAGCCTTCTCAAAACTTAATTCCTTATTCATGATCTAATCTCCTTCACAGATTGATGTTGCAACAGCAGATACTTTACCATCCTTCAAATAAACATTCAATATATCTCCGCTGTTAATCATTTT
>JAQUTA010000121.1 GCA_028709965.1 Lutispora sp. | reverse complement strand
GTGGTCTTACTATTGATGGTTCCGACGGAGTAAACGATGTAACATATTTAATATTGGATGTTATCCAGGAAATGAGACTTCTCCAGCCTAGTTCCAATATACAGCTTAGCAAAATGAATCCAGATAAATTCTTAAAGAGAACTTTGAAAATATTAGAAACTGGCTTTGGTCAGCCTTCGATTTTTAATGCAGATGCTGTTATAGAGGAAATGCTCAGAGCAGGCAAGTCCATCGAGGATGCAAGATGCGGAGGCACCAGCGGCTGCGTTGAGACAGGAGCTTTTGGAAAAGAAGCATATATACTAACGGGATATTTCAATTTGGTAAAGGTGCTTGAAATAACATTAAACAACGGCATGGATACGAGAACAGGCAAGAAGATTGGAATCGAGACAGGAGACCCGAGGAACTTCAAATCATATGAAGAATTATTTGAAGCATTCAAAAAGCAGCTTCATCATTTCATAGAGATAAAAATTAGAGGCAATAATGTTATGGAGAAGCTATATATCGACAATATGCCTTGCCCTTTTCTCTCTATTATAACTGATGATTGCATAAAGAAGGCTAAGAACTACAACGCCGGTGGAGCGAGATACAACACCAGATACTTGCAAGGTGTGGGTATAGGGACGTTGACAGACAGCTTATCCTCCATCAAGAAGCATGTGTTTGATGATAAGAGGCTAACCATGGCCGAAATGCTGGATGTTTTGGGCAAAAACTTTGAAGGCAGAGAAGAAATCCGCCAGCTATTCCTCAACAGGACACCTAAGTACGGCAATGATGACGACTATGCAGATGATATTATGAAAGAAGCCTTTAACGCATACTATAATGAAGTCAATGGAAGACCTACAGTTTGCGGTGGAACCTATAGAATAGATATGCTTCCCACCACTTGCCATGTATACTTTGGAGAGGTTACGGGGGCTACTCCTGATGGAAGAAGAGCAGGCATGCCTCAATCTGAGGGTATCTCACCTGTTCAGGGCACAGACAGATTAGGGCCGACAGGAGTAATCAAGTCAGCGGGCAAGATGGATCATCTGAGGACAGGGGGAACCCTCCTCAATCAGAAGTTTTCTCCAAGCGTAGTGGGCACTGAAGAGAGTCTAGAAAAGTGGGCACAGCTTGTTAGAGCATACTTCAAAATGGATGGACATCATATCCAGTTTAACGTAGTAGATGCACAAACTTTAAAAGATGCACAAAAGAATCCTGAAGAACACAATGACCTCATAGTCCGTGTCGCAGGCTACAGTGATTATTTCAACGACCTGGGAGAAGCTCTTCAAAATGAAATAATAGAAAGAACAGAACACAAAGGATTCTAAAAAAATAAAGACTTACATTTAACCCCCAAGTATGAATAACTTGATACTTAGGGGTTAATTTTATATAGTTTTAGTAATACATAAATATTGCAGGAATAATTTAATATATATCGAATATATTAGAGGAAACTTAAACTAGGAGGCGAATTGCTATGCTTAGCAAAGCAAAATTAAATCATTTAAAGGAATTGTTAATAGAAAATGACCTGGACGGATGCGTAATGGGACCTAGCCATGATGTAGAATATCTGGCGGGTATTAAGCCTTTTGCAGATGAAAGATTCAGAGGATTCTTTTTGCTTAGCGATGGAAGATGGTTCTTCATTTGTCCTGAACTATATTATGAAGATGTGAGACAAGCACTGGGACAAGAAGCTCACATCTATATTTGGTCTGACACCACCGGAGTCATGGGAGCCTTTGAGAGAGCAGAACACGACTATAAGCTACAGGGAAAAACCATTGCAGTAAATGATGGGATAAGGGCTATAGATCTAATAGATATGCAAAGAGTCATAAACGGGGAGTATGTAAATGGAAGTGATATTTTTGAAGAACTAAGGCTCACAAAAGATGAGGAAGAAGCTCGATACATGGCCAAAGCCGGCGAGATAGCAGACAAAACCTTTGAAGAAATAGTTAAGTTTATCAAGCCGGGAATATCTGAAAGGCAAATTACAAATAGGATAAAAGAATTATTGATAGAACTCGGAGGAGAGGAGTTGTCCTTCAACCCTATAGTTGCTTCCGGGCTCAATAGTTCAAAACCCCATTACAACGATGACAAGAGAATTATTGAGGAGCAGGATTTGGTTGTATTGGATTTTGGCTGCAGATACAAGGGCTATTGCTCTGACACTTCGAGAACAGTATTTATTGGTGAGCCTACAGAGGAGCAAAAGAAGGTTTATGAAATATGTCTAAGGGCAACCACTGAGGCTAAGAAGGCAGTAAGAGAAGGAATTGCGGCAGAAGAGGTAGACAAAGTTGCCAGAGATATAATTACCCAAGAAGGATATGGTGAATACTTTATATGCAGAACTGGCCATGGAATAGGATTGGCAGTTCATGAAGCTCCATTCATAAAAGCTGGTAATAAGCAAATACTAAGATCAGGTATGTGCTTTAGCATTGAGCCTGGAATATATATACCGGGCAAGTTTGGCATGAGAGTTGAAGATATAATAATGGTAGATGGAGATGGATCAAGATCGTTTAACAACTCAAATAGAGAAATGATCATTATATAGAGGAGCGTAGGGATGAAGGAAGAGATAGGTCATAAAATTAACCAAATAAGAAGCGAGAAAGGAATGACTTTAAAGGATCTGAGTGAAAAGACAAATCTATCAGTAGGCTTTTTATCCCAGATTGAAAGAGGGCTTAGCTCCATTGCTATACTGTCCTTAAAAAATATAGCGGAAGCTTTGGAGGTTGATTTGTCAGTATTTTTCAGCCCTCCAAAGAAAGATCGCTCTATAGTTTTGAAAAGTTATGAGCAGGAGTTTTTCAAATATGACAAAAAAAGCTTCATACTTGCCAAGCTTTCAGGAGATATACCTGATAGAAAAATGGAGATAATGCATGCAACTCTTTTGCCTGAAGAAGAAGAAAATATGGC
Organism: Lutispora sp.; assembly: GCA_028709965.1. GTDB lineage: Bacteria > Bacillota > Clostridia > Lutisporales > Lutisporaceae > Lutispora. Next base: position 1,854 of record JAQUTA010000121.1, on the reverse strand, counting down.
AAAATCACCTCATGAGGGGGAAGAATTCATATATGTTTTAGAAGGGGTTTTGACCCTTTGCTACGATGATGATGAGTATATACTGCATCCCGGAGATAGTGCTCACTATAGTGGAGCTGAGCCTCATACTTGGAGGAATAGAACCAATAAGCTGGTAAAAATAATATCAGTGAATACCCCAAAGATATTTGATTAACAATATTAGACATCCTTTCCTCAATATATTATACTAAAATTGATATGCAGGATCGGGTGATAGCATGAGAGAAGTCATGAAAAAGTATAAAAGCAAATCAAAGGTTGCAGATGTACTAAATATCTCTAGAGCCAGTCTTTATAGAAAAATAGAAAAATATAGATAGATAATAAATGGTATTTATTATCTATCTATGCTAAACTATGTATAAAATTGCTATAAAATCACGAAAGGGTGGTTGCCTTGAACATATCAAAGTTCTTAAAAATCATGGGTATAATTTTTATTATCTTATCTCTATTGGTTGGTGGCAGCATATACTTATTTAATAATGGTATTGCAAATGAAAGATATGCTGTAAACAGACAAACTGAAATGAGGCAGCTGGCTGCAGAATTGATAACTGCTGCTGACTACAAGACTGCTGAGGCACGAGCCTATTTGGAGTATGGGCTGGAAATAAGTTACAATAATTATATGAGAGAAATTAACGAAGCAAATACACAGGAAAGAGTCTTAAACAGGCTCAATGAATTAAAGGTTTCAAAAGAAAGCCTAAACCATATAGAAAACGCCCAATCTGTAGCTAAAGGTCTCACAACCACCGAAATGAATGCCATAGAGACATATAAAAAAGGGGATAAAGAAACAGCTAGGTTTATGGTAACTAATTCGGGTTATGAAGCCAGCAAAAAATCAATGATGAGTTATTTAGAATTATTTGAAACTATAATTAATGAAGAAGCCCAAGTGTACACCGCAGAAATAATGGTTCAAACTAATTTTCTATTTAATATAATAATTGTCACTTCATTATTGCTAGTAGTATTTATATTATTTGTTTTTGTAAATTTGAGCAAAAAGATTTCAAGACTTACTGAAATATCTGACAAAATGACAGAACTTGCAAGCAATGAAGGCGACCTAACTTCTCAACTGGACATAAAGAGCAATGACGAAGTGGGTAAAATCGGTGCTGCCTTTAATAAGATGATTGCAAATTTGAGAGGTCTTATAATAGAGGTAAACAATACCACGGGAGTAGTAGCCAATGAAACACTAAGATTAGAGGATACTATTAATGAGGTTTCTGCAAGAATGAAAGGCATAAATCAATCTGTAGAAGAGATTACTGGTGGAGCAGAGGAATTAAGTGCAACTACTCAAGAGGTTAATGCCTTTACACAAGAAATAGGTGCTGCTACCATCCAGCTTCAGGCTAAAGCAGAAGAAGCTAAAGGCTCTGCAAGAGAAATACAGGAAAGAGCACTTATTATTAAGGATAAATCAGCAAAGGCAATTGAAAGAGGAAATACTATTTACGAAGAAAAATATGCAAACATAAAAAGAGCAATACAAGAAGGCCGTGTAGTTGAAGAAGTAAAGGTTATGGCGGATTCTATAGGAAGCATTGCCGCTCAGACGAACCTTCTTGCATTAAATGCAGCTATTGAGGCTGCAAGAGTAGGAGAAGCAGGGAAAGGATTTGCAGTGGTTGCAGACGAAGTAAGAAAGCTTGCCGAGCAATCCGGTGAGGCAGTAACAAATATACATAATGTGGTAGAAAAGGTTCATGGTGCCTTTGAAAACCTTTCTATAGGAGCTCAGGAAGTTCTTGATTTTATGTCAAATGAAATGAAACCCAGTTATGAACTTCT